>JACQDQ010000064.1 GCA_016201015.1 Pseudomonadota bacterium
AGCGAAATCGCCGCGGCGATGCTGATAATCGAGGTAGTAGGCATGCTCCCAAACGTCGCAAACGAGGAGCGGGCTCACGCCTTTTAGGAACGGCGGCGTTGCGTTGGCCGTCGTCGTGATCCTGAGGCGATCCTGATCGAGCACGAGCCAGATCCAGCCGCTGCCGAAATGGCCGACCGCGGCGCCCTTGAACAGCTCTTTGAACCGGTCGAGAGTGCCGAATTCGGCGGCGAGCCGTCGCGCCAAGCCGACTGGCGGCAGGCCGCCGCCGCCCGGCTTCATCGACTGCCAGAAGAAATTGTGATTCCAGACCTGAGCGGCGTTGTTGAATAGCGGCCGCTGCCCGGGATCGTTGGCGGCGACGACGATGACATCGTCGAGTGCCATATCGTCGAACGCCGTGTCCTGGATAAGGTCGTTTGTCGCGCGGATATAGGCCCGGTGATGCCATTCATAGTGGCAAGCCATGGCCCGCTCGGAGACGTAAGGCTCCATGCTGTCAAGCGAGTAGGGCAGCGGGAGTAGATCGACGGCCATTCTTGCGCCTCCAGGGCGGTTTCACTCAATTGATCAAATCTGCGCTGCCGCCACCTTTTGGCGGACCGACGCGCGCCGTGCGGTATGCGGTCCGATTGCGGCTTTTTAGCGGCAACGCCGTGGAAAGATTTGGCGCGCCAATGGGTAGGTGGCTGCTGTTTGAGTCAATTCTTCAAAAAACAAGGAATCTAGAAGATTTCACGATGCTTGGCGCGCCAACTCGTCATCGGGGCGATGGATGACAGCCTATGCGCCAATGGCATCAGACACCGCTGGAACCGGTCCAGTCGACGGCGACCACTACAGGATGTTGCTTCAGAAGGAAAGACCCCGACTTATGTGGTAGGCTTTACGCGACTGCGCTGTTGCGGGGCGTCGGGGAGGAGTCCATACGCATCCTGCTTGCCGACGATCATCCGATCTTCGCCGAGGCGCTGCAGACTCTGATCGAGCGCAGCATGCCGGCGAGCAGCCTGACCATCGTCGGCGACTTGGCTGCCGCGCATCGCGCGCTTGCCGCGGCGCCGCGCTACGATCTCGCCATACTGGACCTGCATATGCCCGGGGCCAACGGCTTCGATGGCATCGAACGCACATTGGCACGCTTTCCCGACACCAAGCTGGTGGTGATCTCCGGCGCCGCCAGTGCCGCCGACGTGTCGCGCGCCATCGGCCTCGGCGCCAAGGGCTTTCTGCCGAAAACCCTGCCCGGCAAGGTCATCACCGCGGCCTTGCAGGTGGTCGCCTCCGGCGGCACCTATGTCCCGGCCGATTATGCGCAACCCGGGCGCGCATCGCCGCCGCGCAATGCCGAAGAGGCCGCCAGCGGTCTGACGCCGCGCGAGACTGAAGTTCTTGCCCTGCTGTCCACCGGCCAATCCAACAAGGAGATCGGCCGTGCGCTCGACTTGCAGGAGGTCACGGTGAAGCTCCATGTCCGCAACGTCTTCCGCAAGCTCGGCGTGCGCAACCGGGTCGAGGCAACCAATGCTGCCGTGCGTCTTAATCTCGCCGCGCCGCGCCGCTGATATCGGCCGGCGCGCGATCGCGGCGATGCAGCGGGGCATCGGCGGATGAGCGTCGCGCATTATCTGCAAATTGCCTTTCAATTGCTCCAGAACGCGGCGCTGCTTGCGCTCGGCGTGATCGGCTACTGCCAAGTTCGGCAGTGGCTGCAAGACCGGCTGTCGCACCGGATCGAGGTGCTGGTGTTTGGCGTGTTTTTCGGACTGCTCGGTTTCGTCAGCATGCTGGCGCCGATCGAAGCGCAGGACGGCGTGCGGCTCGATCTTCGCAACGCCATGGCCGTCGTCGCCACCTTGTTTGGCGGCCCCGGGGCGGGCGCGGCGGCAGTGATCGTGATCGCCCTATGCCGCGTCGCCTTGGGCGGAGCCGGCGTGGCGGGAGGCATTGTCAGCCTGCTGGCCGCCTTCGCATTGAGCCTGATCGACGCGCTCTATCTGCGTCGGCGTGGCGCCGCGGTCGACCGGCGCAATCTTGCGTGGGTCGGCTCGGCGGCCGGTATCGGCGGGCTCGGCGTCATCGCCTGGTTCCCGCGACCGGCCGTGGCGACTTTTGTCCTTCTCGATGTCGCGCCGGTGTGGGTCATCATGATGCCGCTCTCCGTCGTCTTTCTCGGGTCGATCATTCTGCATTTCAACCGGAGCCACGCATTGTCCCGGGCGCTGGCGGATAGAGAGAGACGGTTCCGCAGCTTCTACAACGAGACGCCGGTGATGCTGACCGCCACGGACAAGGACGGGCGCATCGTCGCGGTATCCGACGAGTGGCTGCGGGTCATGGGCTATCGCAGCGAGGAGGTGGTCGGCAGCGAGCGATGGAAGTTCATCGCGCCGGCCTCGGCGGCCTATCTGCGCAACGAGGTGTTGCCAAATCTGATGCGGGTGCATCGAATGCACAGCATTGAATTTCAACTCGTTCGCAAGGACGGGGCTCTCCTCGACATGCGCGTGACCACCGTCATGCGCCGCGATGCCGTGACCGGCGCCGAAGAGGTTCTGAGCTACTCGGTCGATCAGACTGCGCGCAAGCAGGCCGAGCGTGCCTTGCAGGAAAAGGAAAGCGAGCTCAGTGCGATCATGGACAACGCGCCGATCTCGATCTTCCTGAAGGATCGCGAGGGGCGCTATCGCCTGGTGAACCGCTGCTTCGAGGCTTGGTTCAAGAGGTCAAAAGAACAGATCCTTGGCCGCACCGACGTTGAGTTCTTTCCGCCGGACACTGCTCGTCTCGTCCGCGAGGCCGATATCGAGGTGCTTGAGCACGGCCGAGTCGTGCAGATCGTGCGCCGAACAACCATTGGGCGGCCGGAGATCGAGAACCTGCTCATCACCAGGTTCCCGATCCGGGATGCGGAAGGCCGGATCACCGGCATTGCCGGCTTCGCCCTCGACATCACGGCTCGCCAGCGCGCGGAGGAGGCGCTGCAGGAGAGGGAGAGGGAACTCCGGGCCATCATGGATAACGCGCCGATCGCGGTCTTTCTGAAGGATCGCGAGAGCCGCTACCGCCTGGTGAATCGCTGTTACGAGGATTGGTTCAACAAGACAGGAGAATCGTTCATTGGCCGCACCGGCTTCGATATCTTTCCGCCGGACTTCGCTCGCCGTATTCATGAGGACGATAGCGAGGTGCTGGAGCATGGCCGAGTCATACAGACCGAGCGCCCGGGAAGTCTAACGCGGCCGGGGATCGAGGCCTTGTACGTGACCAAGTTCCCGATCCGGGATGCGGAAGACCGGATCATTGGCATTGCCGGATTCATCTTCGATATTACGGCTCGCCAGCGCGCGGAAGAGGCCTTGCGGCAA
>JACQDQ010000228.1 GCA_016201015.1 Pseudomonadota bacterium
GTGTCGACCTCGTCGAAGCCGTTGGAGATGGGGTAATCCTTGGCCGGCGCGCGGCCGGCGAAGCCGGTGCGGCAGATATGCTTCAAGCCGGGATTGCTCATCTTGACGATGGCGCCGACCGCGTAGTCGGAGAGCTTGTCGTCTCCCCAGTTGGCGATGGTCGGCTTGACGAAGGCCTGGTTGGCATAGGCGGCCGCCGTCTCGTACTTGGCGCCGCGCACGACGATGCCCTTGTCCGTCTCCTTGACGACATGCAGCAGCATGTCGGGGTCCTGCTCCTGCGGCCGCTTGGAGCGGTCGCCCTTGGGATCGGTGTTGGCCGAGACGTGGAAATGATCGTTGCGCAGCACCTCCTGAATATGCCGCGCGATGTTGTTGCCGAATTTGGGATCGACTTCGCTCAGCACGTCCTTGCCGTCGAACAGCGACCACATCTCGCCGACGGTCTCGTCGCCGACGCGCGTGACGACGCCGCCGACGTCGTAAAGCACGGCTTCGACCGCCTTCCACTTGTCGTGCCAGTCCTGCTGCGAATAGGGCAGCTTGTGATGAATCGTGTGCCGGTCGTTGCCCTCGACATAGGACAGCCGATCGCGATGGCGCTCCTCGTGCTGCATGTCGTACATGCGCGCCTTGACGTCGACGATCGGCGCGAACGCCGGATGCCTGGTCACGTCCTTGATGCGCTCGCCGTTCATCCAGACCTGGCGGTCGTCGCGGATCGACTCGCGATACTGGGCGCCTGTGCGGATCATGGGTCCTCCTCGGGCAATGTGCTGATACCATCATGCGCCGCACCGCGCTTTCCGAGAAATCGATTTTATTGGATGACGGCATATGCAAACCAGATGAGCCGGGCGGCGCGGGCGCATCGGCGCCGCGCCGATGATGATACGGTGCGCGATCGGCGCGGCCCTAGTGATCGATTGCAGAATCAATTAAGCTCTGATCCGCGCCGCCGCGCCTAGCTGCGCGGCATACGGCAGCGGAGCATGTCGCGCGAGCGAGGGGAGCGGGGCAGCCTTGCAAGGCCTGATCGCAACCGAGAGCCGCCCGGGGCGCCGCAGTCCGAACCGACGTCCCATGAGGCGCCGCGATTTCATCACGCTGCTCGGCGGCGCGGCGGCCGCGTGGCCGCTCGCCGCGCGCGCGCAGCAGTCGGCGGTTCCGGTGATCGGTTATCTCAGCAGCGGGTCGGCCGGCCCAAGCGCGAACCTTGTGGCCGCGTTTCGTCATGGTTTGAACGAAACCGGATACATCGAGGGCCGGAATTTGGCGATCGAATTTCGCTGGGCGGACGGTCAGTACGATCGGTTGCCGGCGCTGGCCGCCGAGCTGGTCCGCCGTCCGGTGGCGGTGATCGTCGCCAGCGGCGGCACCCCCCGGGTGGTGGCGGCCAAGGCGGCGACGACGACGATTCCAATTGTCTTCGCCTTCGGCGGCGATCCGGTAAGGCTTGGCCTCGTCTCCAGCCTGAGCCGGCCAGGTGGAAATGCGACAGGCATCGTGACTATCAGCCTCTCGCTGACGACGAAGCGACTGGAGCTGCTGCGCGAGCTTGTGCCGACTGCTGCTGTGATTGCTTACCTGACGAATTCAGACAGTCCGTATGCTCAAGCCAACACGGAAGACGTGCAAGCGGCGGCGCGGGCTATTGGGCAGCAAATTCGTGTCGTTAGCGCCAGCGGCGAGCACGATTTCGAACCCGTCTTTGCAACCATTATTCGCGAGCGGCCAGGTGCACTCCTGGTTAGCGCGGACCCGGTCTTCGTCAGCCGTCGCCAAGAACTGATCGCGCTGGCTGCACGCCATTCGATTGCCGCGAGCTATGCGTTTCGCGAGTTCACCAAGGCGGGAGGCCTGATGAGCTACGATGCCAATCTCGAAGATGTCCGTCGCCAGGCTGGCGTCTATGTCGGACGAATTCTCAAGGGCGCCAAGCCCGCCGACCTGCCGGTGGTGCAGCCGACCAGGTTCGAGCTGGCGATTAATCTCAAGACAGCGAAGGCGCTGGGACTGACCGTGCCGCCGTCCCTGCTCGTCCGCGCCGACGAGGTGATCGAATGAGAAGACGGGAGTTCATAGCGCTGGCCGGAGGCGCGGCGGCCGCCTGGCCGCGCGCCGTGCGCGCGCAGCAGTCGGCGGTCCCGGTGATCGGGTTCCTCAGCAGCCGATCGCCCGGGGACTCTCCGCCCCTCCTGGCCGCATTCCGTCATGGCCTGGGTGACACTGACTACGTCGAGGGCAAGACCGTGGCGATCGAATTTCGCTGGGCGGAAGATCAGTACGATCGACTGCCGGCGCTGGCGGCCGATCTGGTTCGCCGCCAGGTGTCCGTGATCGTCGCGACCGGGGGCCCGGCTCCGATCATCGCGGCAATGGCAGCGACCAAGACTATACCCATTGTGTTCACGAGCGGTCGCGACCCGGTCGAGCTTGGTTTCGTCGCCAGCCTCAGCCGGCCGGGCGCCAACGCCACTGGGGTGACTCTGTTCACTGGCGAGCTGACTATAAAGCGAATGGAGTTGCTGCGCGAACTGGTTCCCAAAGCATCGACGATCGCCTTTCTCGTGAACCCGGCCACTCGCGGTTCCGAGTCCTCTACGAGGGACGCGCAGGCCGCGGCGCGCTCGCTCGGGCTGCAGGTGTATGTCGTAGCCGCGAGCAGCGAACGCGACCTCGATGCGGTGTTCGCAACCCTGGTTCAACAGCAGGCTGTTTCCCTCGTCGTCGCCGCCGATCCGTTCTTAGAGAGCCGGCGCACTCAACTTGCTGCGCTGGCGGCGCACCATGCGATTCCCGCGATCTACCAATGGCGCGAGAACGTCGTGGCCGGCGGCCTGATAAGCTACGGACCCAGGCTTACGGACATGTATCGCCAGGCCGGCGTCTACACCGGCAGGATTCTCAAGGGCGCCAAGTCGACCGATCTGCCGGTCATGCAACCAGCCCGGTTCGAGCTGGTGATCAACCTGAAGACTGCCGAGGCGCTGGGCCTGACGATCCCGCCGACCCTGCTCGCCCGCGCCGACGAGGTGATCGAATGAGGCGGCGCGCTTTCATCACTCTGCTTGGCGGCGCGGTGGCCGCGTGGCCGCGCGCCGCGCGCGCGCAGCAATCGATGCCGCTCATCGGCTATCTCAGTGGCCGGTCGGCCGCTACGGAGGCGCACCGCACGGCCGCGTTCCACCAAGGTCTGAAGGAAACCGGCTACGTCGAGGGACAGAACGTGGCGATCGAATACCGTTGGACGGAGGGACAATTCAATCGACTGCCAGCGTTCACCGCCGATCTGGTCGGCCGACGGGTGGCCGTGATCTTCGCCGCCGATAGCAATTCGGCGCGAACAGCCAAGGCGGCGACGACGACGATTCCGATCGTCTTCTACACCGGTGCCGACCCGGTCCAAGCCGGCCTCGTCGTCAGCTTCAGGCGGCCGGGCGGCAATGCGACGGGCGTATACGTGTTTTCCGGAGTGCTGGCGCCGAAACGCCTGGAGCTGTTGCGCGAGATGATTCCCAAAGTCGCCGTGATCGCCTTTCTCGTGAGATCGACCAATACGACCAATACGGGGGCCGAGGCCCAGTCCAAAGAACTTGAGGAGGCCGCACGCGCTATCGGCGTGCAGCTCTTCGTTGCGAAAGCCGGCACCGAGAACGAAATCGACCTGGCCTTTGCGAGCATCGTTCAGCGAGGGGCCGACGCGCTCCTCGTTGGTGCCGATGTGTTCTTCACAGCCCGGCGCGATCGACTCGTGGCCTTGGCGGCCCGGCATGCGATCCCGACGATTTACGCATTGCCGGAGTTTGCCGAGGCCGGCGGCCTGATGAGCTACGGAGCCGATCGGAAAGATGCGTTCCACCAGGCCGGCATCTACACCGGCCGGATTCTCAAGGGCGAGAGGCCCGCCGACCTGCCGGTCATGCAGTCCACCAAGTTCGAGTTGGTCATCAACCTCAAGGCAGCAAAGGCGCTAGGGCTCACCGTGCCGCGGGAGCTTCTGCTGCGCGCCGACGAGGTGATCGAATGAGGCGGCGCGA
>JACQDQ010000068.1 GCA_016201015.1 Pseudomonadota bacterium
ACGGCGCGACGACGACGTATGAGGCGCTGTCGTGCGGGGTGCCGGTGGTGACGCTGGCGGGGCGCAGCTTCGTCGGGCGGGTGGGGGCGTCGCATCTGACGGCGGCCGGCCTGGCGCAGCTGATCGCCGCCGACGAGGGCGACTATGTGCGGCTGGCGGCGGCGCTCGCCAGCGACAGCGAGGGCCGGCGCCAGCTGCGCCACACCCTGCCCGCCCGCCTCGCCGCCTCCCCCCTGTGCGACGCCCCCGCCTTCGCCCGCTCCCTCGAAGCCGCCTTCCGTCATATGTGGAACAAGTGGTGTCATGTCGACCCTTAGAGAAGCCGTTGCTGCCGCGGTTGCCGTTCATCGTGCCGGCCGTTACGACGAGGCCGAACGGCTCTATCGCCAATTGCTCTCGGAGAACCCGACCGATCCCGATCTGCATCACTGGATCGGCATCATCGCGCATCAAAGCGGGCAGCACGAGCGCGCGGCCCAGCTGATCGAACGGGCGGTCCGGCTGAACGGTGCGGCGCCGGATTATCGCTGCAATCTCGGCCTCGTGCTGCACGCCGCCGGCCGCCTGGACGAGGCCGCCGCCAGCTATTCCCGCGCGATCGAGCTCAAGCCTGACTATGCCGAGGCGCACAACAATCTCGGCCTCGTCTTGCACGATCTCGGCCGCTACGACGAAGCCGCGGCCAGCCTGGAGCGCGCGATCGCGATCCGGCCCGACTATGCCGACGCGCACTACAATCTGGGGCTGGCGCTGAAGGCGCAAAATCGCCTCGGGGACGCCGCCGCCAGCTACGGCCGGGCCATCGCGCTAAGACCGGACTACGCGGCGGCCCACAACAATCTCGGCGTCATCCACCAGGAACTCGAACAGACCAGCGAGGCGTTGGCCGACTATCGTCGCGCCGCGGCCGCCGATGCGAACTTCACGGCGGCGCATGCCAATCTTGCCAAGCTGCTGCTGCAGGTCGGGCCGCCAGCAGACGCCCTCGACAGCCTGCTCAGAGTCTTCGCGCTGTGCCGCGACGCGGACGAGGCACGGATACAACTCACCGTGACATCCGACGTCGCCGAGACCGCGGCGCGAGTGCTCAACACTCACGGGTCGGCTGTGCAGGGGCGCGGCGATTTCGCCGCGGCGGCCCGCGCCTACCGCGCCGCCATCACGATGCAGCCGGACTTAGCCGATGCCTATTCGAATCTCGGCACCGCCCTAAAGGCCCAAGGCGATCTCGAGGAGGCGGTCGCGCACTACAATCGCGCCATCGCACTGCGCCCAGACTATGCCGAAGCGCACAACAATCTCGGCGTTGCGCAATATGCGCTGCATCAATCGGAACAGGCGATGGCCAGCTTCCGCCGCGCCCTGGAAATGCGGCCGGATCTCGGCGAGGCCTTCAACAATCTCGGCAATGCCTTGCTCGACCAGACGCGGCTCGAAGAGGCGCTGGCCAGCTACCGCCGGGCGCTGGCCGTGCAGCCGAATCTGGCGCGCGCCCACAGCAACCTGATCTTCGCGATGAGCTTCCTGCCCGATATCGATACGGCCGGACAATATGCCGAACAGCGCCGATGGTACGCAGCGCACGGCCAGGCGCTGGCTGCGACCATCGCGCCGCATGGCAACGACCGCAGCCCCGAGCGGCGCCTGCGCGTCGGCTATGTCTCGGCCGACTTCTACCGGCACTCGGCGCAGTACGCTTTCGGGCCGGTGCTGCGGCATCACGATCCGGCCGCCGTCGAGGTCGTTTGCTACTCCGGCGTGATCAAGGAGGACGATACGACCGCGCCGCTGCGCGCCGAAGCCGCGTTGTGGCGCTCGACTCTCGGCGTCGCCGACGACGCGCTCGCCGCGCAGATCCGCGCCGACGCCATCGACATCCTGGTCGATCTCTCCGGCCACACCGGCGGCAACCGGCTGCCCGTGTTCGCGCGCAAGCCGGCGCCGGTGCAGGTGTCGGCGTGGGGACATGTCGCCGGCACCGGGCTTCCCACGATCGACGCCTTGTTCGGCGATCCGGTGGTGGTGCCGATCGAGGAACGCCCGCTATTCGCCGAGCGCGTCGTCGATTTGCCCTGCGCCATCGGCTACGAGGCGCCGCCCGACGCACCGGAGGTGGCGCCGGCGCCGTCGGCCCGTTTCGGCTACGTCACCTTCGGCAGCCTCAATCGGCTGGCCAAGGTCAATGATGCGGTGCTGCGCGTCTGGGCAGAGGTGCTGAAGGCCTGTCCCGGCAGCCGCCTGTTGCTCAAGGATTGGCGCCTCGACGAAGCGATGCAGTGCGAACGCGTGCTCTCAGTCCTGGCGCGGCATGGCGTCTGGGGCGAGCGCGTCGAGCTACGCGGGGGCGGCGCGCATCTCGACCATATGGCGGCTTACGCCGACATCGATATCGCGCTCGATCCCTTCCCGCATGGCGGCGGCATCACCACGTGCGAGGCGCTGTGGATGGGCGTGCCGGTGGTGACGCTCGCCGGCCGCAACGTGGCATCGCGCATGGGCGCCTCGATCATGACCGCTCTCGGCCTTGCCGATTGGGCCGCGCGGAGCGAGGAGGAGTACGTCGCGCTCGCCGCCGCCAAGGCGCGCGATGTGGCGCCGCTCGCAGCGCTTCGCCAGGGCCTCCGCGCAAAACTGTCAGCCTCGGCGGTGGGGGACGCCGCGCGCTATACCCGAGCCGTCGAGACGGCCTATCGCGCGCTGTGGCGGAAATGGTGCGGCCGTGCCGCAGACCCTGACGCTTGACCAAGCGCTCAAGCTCGCCGTTGCCCACCATCAGGCGGGACGCCTCGGCGAGGCCGAAGCCCTCTATCGCGGAGTCCTCCGCGCGCTGCCGACCCAGGCCGATGCGCTCCATCTGCTCGGCGTCGTCGCCCACCAGCGTGGTCATCACGAGGAGGCGCTCGACCTGATCAGCCGTGCAATCGCCGTCAATGCCACAAAGGCCGAGTTTCATATCAACCACGGCAGTGCAATGCAGGCGCTCGGCCGCAGCGAAGACGCCATCGCGAGCTTCCGTACGGCCATTTCGCTCAAGCCGGAGCATGCCGAGGCACACTACAATCTCGGCGTCGCCTTGCAGGCGCAAGATCAGCTTGACCAAGCGCTTGCCGCCTATGCCCGGGCCATTGCCCAGCGACCGGCGCACGCCGAGGCGCACAGCAGCAGTGGCCTGATCCATCACGCCCAAGGTCGCTACGACGAAGCGATCGCCTGCTGGGAGCGGGCACTTGCCTTCAAGCCGGACCATGCGGCGGCACGGCTGAGCCGAGCGGCGACGCAACTGCTGCTCGGCCGCTTCGCCGAAGGCTGGGACGGCCTCGAGTGGCGCTTCGCCGCTGCGGGCGCAGGCGACCCGCGAGCGCGTTTCGCCGCGCCGCTATGGGACGGCGCGCCGCTCGACGGAAAACCGATCCTGCTCTACGCCGAGCACGGGTTGGGCGACACGCTGCAGTTCATCCGCTACGCGCCCTTGGTCGCGGCCCGCGGCGGCAGCGTGACCGTGGAAGTGCAGAAGGGCCTGCGGCACCTGATGCGCGGCGTGTCCGGGGTCACGCAGCTCGTGGCGCAAGGCGAGGCGCTGCCGCCATTCGCCGTGCAGCTTCCTCTCATGAGCCTGCCGCGCGTGTTCCGCACCGATCTTGCGACGATTCCAGGCGGCATTCCCTATATACATGCCGACCCCGGCCCGGCGGGGCAATGGGCCGAGCGGCTCGGCCCACGCCGCGGTCTGCGGGTCGGGCTATCCTGGGCCGGAAGCCCGAGTCACCGCAACGACCGCAGCCGATCATTGCCGCTCTCGGCGCTGGCGCCGCTTGCCGCAATGCCAAACATCGTTTTCTATGCGCTCCAGAAAGGGCCGGAAGCAGCCCAGGCGAGCGCGTGGCCGCGGGCGGCGCCGCTCGTCGATCTTGGATTGCAGATCGACGACTTTGCCGACACCGCCGCCATTGTCGCCAACCTCGACCTGGTCATCGCGGTCGACACGTCGATCGTGCATCTCTGCGGCGCGATGAACCGGCCGGCATGGTGCCTGCTGCCCTTCGCTCCGGATTGGCGGTGGTTGCTCGAGCGTGAGGATAGCCCGTGGTACCCGTCGCTACGCCTGTTCCGTCAGCACCGGCGCGGCGACTGGGGGGACGTCGTGGCGCGAGTCGGCGTGGCTCTCACGGCGCTGGCGTCGGCGCGATGACGTCGGGCTGCAGGAACGAGGGCAGCCCGGCGGTACTTGCCGGCGGAAGCCCGAGCCGCTTGAGGATCGCGCCGGCAGCGGCCTGAAGCCGCCAGCACGGCGACGTCAACGCATCGCGCGCAGCCGAAGCCACCGAACCGGATGCCGCATCGTCCTTCGCAGTCGTGAAGCGCAGCGAGAGTCCGGCAGCGCGCGCGCTGCAGCGCGGATGCTCGTCGAGAACGCGCAGGATTTGCCGCATCTGAGCGTCTGGCGCAGGTCGATCCCGCAATGCGCCGGCAATCGGACCGGCGAATTGCGTTGCCGGATCGTCGAGGAGCAGACTTTGCATATCGGCCCACATTGCGGCGGCGTCTTCCGGCGATGCGGCAACGATAGCGCAGCGCAGCGCCTCGCCGAACGCCCAGCTTACCGCGAAATCTTCATGCGGCAGCGTGGCAACGCTCGCCCTGAGCCCTGTCGTCAAACGGCGCGTCACATCGACGTAGACGGCGCGATCGGCCGTGCCGCCGGCGAAGATCGGCGCGATCGTGCGCAGCGCCTCGGCGAGCGGCAAGCTGCTCTCGGCCGGCGCTGCCGGCACTACGGGGCAGCGGCGCTCGCCCGGCGCCTCGTGCACGATCGGCCCGCCGCCAAACGGACCGCCAAGCTCCGCCGACTGCGGCGATGCCGTGAAGGCTTGGCCTTCGCGCGTGAACGCGGCGCGCGTCGGTTCGTACAGCAGCAATCCGAGGCTCGGCAAACCGCGCGACCACTCCGCCCGACCCCATGACGGATAGTCGGCGTCGATGCTCCATGAATCGCCGCCGCCGCCATCGAACACCAAGCCGACGCCATTCGCCGTCGCCGTTCCCTGGGCGAGAATTCGCGATGCGTAGCGATCGTCGCCGGCCCCATCGAATAAAACGCCGACGGCGAGGTCGAGCCCCATCCCCTGGCCGACGCCGAACGTGAGCTCGTAGCGATCGTTGCCTGTATCATCCCGCAAGACGCCGATCGCTTCATGTATGCCGTTGCCCTGTGCGTAGCGCACGGCGCGGTAGCGATCATCGCCGCTGCGATCCCACAGCAAACCGATGCCGTAGTAGAAGCCTACCCCCTGAGCGAACATCTCCGCGTCATAGATGTCATCGCCGGCATCATCGCGCAGGATGCCGATGCCGCCGCCGAGCATCGTGCGGAAGCCGAATGCCGCGCCTTGCGCATGGCTGCGTCCGCCGCCGCGCTCGAACACGTCCGTCAGACCGGGTGAGGCGACATAGATATCGTTCCCGCCACGGTCCCACAGGATGCCGACGCCGCCGGCCATGCCGAAGCCCTGGCCGCCCGCGCGCAGGCGGTAGGCGTCGTTGCCCGCCAGGTCGATCAATGCCCCGAGGCCGAAGGCGGCTGCACCTTCGCCGAACAGCGTCGTCTCGTAGGAATCGTCGCCGGCAAAATCGACGAGCACCGATACCCCGGCGATCGCCGCGCCCAAGCCGGGACCGGACATCGCGTAGCGATCATTGCCGGCCAGATCGAAGATTGCCGATAGCCCGTGAACCACGAGGTCCGCGCCGCGGTACAGGTCGTCGCCGCCGAGATCGACGATGACCGAGACCGCGCCATCCGTCACCGGCGCTCGCTCGTAGACGTCGTTGCCGCCCGGATCGATGATGACGGCTGCATCCGGCCCATAGATGTCGTCGCCATTCGTGCCGATGATGACGGGTCCGACGGCGGAGTCGAACCGTACGGCCTTGTCCGGAAAGCGGAGCGGCGGCGCGGCGTCCCGTACCGCGTGAACGAAGCGGGCGCTCGCGTCGAGAAATAGGACCGTGGCGCGGTCGAGCGCCGCCATATCGATCACCGCCGCGATGGCGAGGAGCTGGTCGGCCGACGGCAGATCATTGTCAAGCTGGTGAATGATCGCCTGCGTATCGATCGGCGCGCCGCGCGTTGCCGTTCGCAAGACTTTCTGCGCTTCGGCAAGCTCGTCGAGGTAGCCGGCAAGCAGCACGGCAAACGGTGCCGGGACATCGTCCGGAATCTGTGCGCGCCTTCGCCCCGGCACTATCGTCGCCATCGGCCCGTCGCCGATGAGGCGTCGCAGCGCATCGGGCACCATCCGATCGAACAGGCCGCGTGCATCGACCGCCGCAAGCGGCTGTCCGAGCAGCTCGCGCACGATGGACGGGGCGAAGGGCGGCGGTGGCGCTTCGTGGCGCAGGACATTGTCGATCACGGCCAGTGCGTCAGGACCGAGACCGCGGCGCGAAAGCACAGCTTCGGTGCGCGCCGCGAGCTCATCGGCACGCGTCTGAGTGACGGATGTCACAGTGACGGCGGTCACGGCGAGGAAGCCCGCGGCGGTGTAGAGTACCAAATGAAGCCGGAATCGTAACATTGTCTCGCCGCATCCGACGTTAACCTTAACCGGGCTGGACCCATGCTGATCCTAAGCGCCGCCGCATCGAAATACTCGGTTAACGCCTGCCAGGGTAGGTTCTTCGTGCGACCGGAATCGCCCGACAGAGCGACACCGGATCACGAGCGCAAGGGAGGGGCGCGTTCGGTATGCGTAACGAGGCCCGCCATGCTCGCGAAAACGAAGTGTACGAAGACTAGATATTTGGCGATCATCAGCTGCGCGCTTCTGCTCGCCGCTGTCGTCTCCGCCGTCAACTCAAGGCCGCGCGCCGATTCGGCGATCGTCCAGGGCCGGATGGCGGCCGATCACGTCGCTCACTCGTTCGCGGAGCAGGTCGGCGTCGTCGTTCAAGAATTCGAAATCGCGAATTTGGACCGGCACATCGGCAACAGTGCCGTTGCCCTCTTCTATTCGATCGGCGACGCCTATACCTGGCTGCGGGACGCGCTGCCCAAGGCCGCGGCGCCCTTCGATCGCATGGGTCTCGCCCTGCGCGACGGCCTCTACTACACGATCTCGCTCGATTGGCTCATGCTGCCGGATCCGGGCATCCGCTGGCCGGCTACGAGCGGCCGATACGCCGCCGCGCCGGCGGAGAGTGACGTCGCGGGCACGCAGTAGCAGTTCATCACGCGGGCACGACGATTCCCAGCTCCTGGAACTTGGCCAGGCGCGGACCGAGCAGCGAGTCGATCGTACTGCGCATATGGGCGATATGCGGTTCCTTGCCTTGGACCGCGACATTGTTGTGCATGAGCGACCGGCCGGCGCGCTGCAACAGCGACCACGCCCATTCCGGTGCTTCGCTCGCCGGCGCATTCGTCAGCGCCAGCATGGCAAGCGCGTCGAACATCGAGACGAGCACGCCATTCCCCAAGGTCGGTGAAGCGAGGTAGAGCGGCAGGCCGGCGAAAAGCCGCGTCTCGATCATCACGCGGTTGAATGGCTGGGGAATGGCAAGCCGCGTGGCCGATGCCTGCGCCGCGGGCTTCACCGACCGGACGAACGGCACGAACTGGCCACCAAGCACCAATGACCGGGCGCCGTCAAAAATGTCCCTGTCGGTGAACGCGGCAAGCGTCGGATCGGCTCGCAATTCCGCAAGCGTCTTGGTGCCGCTGGCCAGCGCGGCGATGAGGGCCGGGTAGATGGCGCCGGTGAGGCTCACCTCGGCGCCGCCCATGTTCACCTTGGTCGACAAGGCCTCACGCGCGAGGCAGGTGCCGAAATTGAATCCGTCGAAGAGCGGTCGACGCTCCGGGTCGCGCAGCGGCGGGCGGTCCGCCTTGACATAGATGTCGCGGCGGAACTGTTCATTGCGGACGAAGTCGCGATGAATCTCGAACACGACTCGGTCGGGGGCCGTGGCGAAGACCTCCTGGAACTCCTTGGGAACGGACGCGTCGCGATAATTGAGCAAAATGGGAACATTGCCGGCGAAGCTGAGCCCGCCGGCCGCCATCTCGCGCGCCACCTGGCCCACGTACATCGGATTCCAGTGCTGATTGAAGTACTCATGTGCGACATAGTTGATGGGATGCTTCATGATGAAGTCGAGCATCGCGTTCGCCGACGGATTGTCGCTGAAATATTTTGCTTTGCGGTCGCGCAGGAACTGGAGATAGGCGACGCCCTGCCGCGCCTTCTCGAGCGAGTCGACCTTCATCTGCGCGGTGAATGCCATCATGATCTCGCGCAAAGGTGCGAGCGCCGACCAGCCCGGCATCGCGTTGTAGGAGACATAGGCAGCGCCGCCAGGCTTGAGCTTGCGCTTCAGAAGCTCGACGATGGCGCGACGCGTCTCCTCGCTCACCCAGCTATAGACCCCGTGCAAGGTGATGAAATCAAAGTCGGGAAGATCGGTCTGATCCAGATCGGTGATTGACTTGTCGATGAAGGTGACATTGCGGATCTGGCCGGCCTCGGCGGTGGCGCGTGCGTTGCGAATATGCTCCGGATTGAAATCGATGCCGACGAAGCGGGCATCGGGATGGCAGACGGCAAGCGTATTCGTGGTCACGCCCTGCCCGGAGCCCAGCTCGCAATACGTAAACTCGGCGTCGAGCCGGCGCGGCGCAATGCCGTTGAGCGCCATCACATAGTTGATGTAAAGCGGCGATTGCTCCCCGTAGAAGCCGGCCGTGTAGGGGACGTCGGTCACATAATCCTGAACCATCCAGCAATTCTCTCCTCACTGTCGCGACGGCGCGGGGTCCGCCGCGCGCGTAGCAAAGCCGCCGCTAAGGCTGACGCAGAAGCGCGCGAATTTCGATCTTCGCCTCGCGCGGCGCGCCGCCCGGCGTCAGCGTCGGAAAGGCGAATTTGGGCTGCTTGTCGAATTCGCTGACCGGCAGATTCAGACGATGGCCGTCGCCACCGACGAGATCGCGGGTAAAGAAGACAAGCGTCTTGCGATCCGCGGTGAAAGCGAAGACCGTGCCGGCCTCGTGCTCGCCTTGGCCGACGCTCACCAGGACTGCAGGATTGAGGGTCGTCACATCGATAACGTTGCCGTCGACCGCCAGACGGGCGACAAGCAGGTTGGCAATGTCGAGCTTTCCGCTGCCGCTGCGAAGCTCCTTGAGAACATTGAGCGCCTGCTGCGGCGGAATATTCTCCACCTTCAAATTGTCGGCGGCGAGAGCGGCGGTCCCGACAATCACCGCCGCGGCGATGATCGCGAGGACGCCCCGCGAAAATATGGCTCTACTCATCATCATCCCTATGCTCGTTCCGATCGATTACTCGGCCAATAGGCCGCCCCGGTGCAGCCGTGGCCCGCCACAAACCATCATTCGCGGTCCGGGATCAAGAGGTGATTTTGACGCGCGCCGCGAAGCGGTCTGTCGCCGGCATCTTGGTGATTGTCACATCCTCAGGCTTGACGCCGAAGGGCCCGAGCCACTGCAGCGGCTCGTTGCCGAATCCGGTTACGACGATGCGCTGCTCGGCATACTCGACCTTCTCGATGAAGGCGCCGGGCGGCACCGCGACAAGCAGGCGGCCGACCGTCTCGATCGCCAGCCGCCGCTGCGACTGCTCCAGCCGGTCGGTTTCATCCATTGCCACGCTCATGCGCGCGATCGTTTCGCGTCGCTGGATGAGCGGGCCGGCATTCGCCTCGATTTGTCGCAGCTGCTGACGCAGCTCGGCCAAGCGCGAATCGTCGCGCGCCGTGGCGGCCGCCGCCACGCCCCAGATGACGCCCACAAGCGCGACGACGAGACCGGCGGTGATGAGCGCGGCCGGATTGGCAAGGCGCCGCGGATGATTCGATAGATCGGCCGCTTCGCCACGCTGCAGCCGCCCAGCCAGTGCCGCCGTCAGCTCGGGCGCACTGGGCGGGGCGACAAGGACAGCTTGCGGCTCGCCAAGTCCATCGCCGAGCGCCGTGAGCTCGGCGCGCGGCACGGCAAAAACTTCCGTCTCACTCGCGGCAGCATAGGCCGTCGTCTCGCGATCGAATGGGAATAGATCGGCGGCCATCTGCTGCATGTCGGCTGCTGACGGTGGGACGAAGGCCGCGCGACGCCGGTAGACCAGCATCGGATCGACCGCAAGCACGAACGGTCCCGCACGACCCGCAGAGCCACGCACGACGGCAACGCGCCCGTCGAGCCGCACGCGAATGCGGAACTCGTGGCGCTCGCGCGCGCGATCGACCGCGATCAGCCGGCGCGGCAGCCAGGTCGGCAGTCCCGCGGCACCTCCGCGGAGTCCGAAGCGTGCGAGGTCGAGTCTCATTCGATCCGTTCCGGTACTTTCCGCTCCCTGCGTTCCCGCGCGTCGATCCCGGCGCGCGTAATGGCGTCGGTCACGATCCGCGCGGCGAATTTGTCGAGCACGATGTATGGCGAGACGAAGACGATCAGCTCCGTCGCCGTGTTCTGATCGGTCGTGTTGGCGAAGGCGCGACCGATCAGCGGCAGGTCGCCGAGGAAGGGAATCTTCTGCTCCTTGCGGCTATTGGAATTCTGCATCAGGCCGCCGATCAGGATCGTCTCGCCGTTCTGCACCAGAAATGTCGTCTCGACCTCGCGGACGTTGAAGGTCGGCTGCGGCTCGCCGCTGCTCAGATCGACTGCGCCGCGCCGCGAGTCGGTCACCTTGAGCTTCATGCTGATCGTGCCATCCTCGGCGATGGTCGGCGTCACTTCGAGGCTGACGCCCACCTCCTTGTCGATGAACTCGCGCTGCGGCAGGCTCGATCCGCCGATCGTCGCGGTGGTGGTAAGCACGCTCTTGACGACGCGAATCTGGTCGGTGCTCTTGATGCGCGCCGGCTGCGTGTTCTGCACCAAGACGCGCGGCCGCGACAGAACGCGCAGATCGGTCTGCGACGCCAGCAAGTCGATCGTCGAGAAGGCGTTGTCTGCGAGCGCGATGACGCCGATCGTGGCGCCGCCGGTTGCGCCGGTACCGGTCGGGACCACGTCGCCGCTCGAGAAATTGGTGCTGATGTCGCCCTGTACGCTGCGCCGGCGACCCGACAGGAACCATTGGACGCCGTAGGCAAGCGACCCGTTCAGCTGGACTTCGACGATCGCCGCGTCGATGAGCACCGTGGGAATCTTGAAGTCGAGAGCGTCGATGACCTTCTTTACCTCATAGTATTCTTCCGGCGTCGCCGTGATCAGCAGGCTGTTCGACGACTGATTGGCGATGATGCCGATCTTGGCGCGGTCCTGGAACATCGGGGAAAGAAGATTGTCGATCGTCGCGCGGATTTCCTCCGCCTTTTGGTTGCGCAGCGTGTAAAAAAACACCTGCCGATCATACTGGCCCGGCCGGTCCACCTGCTCGATGAACTGAAGCACGGCGGCCTTGAGCTCCGGCGAATCGATGACGACGACGATACGCGGCTCGCCCGGCACGAGGTCGATGTCGATCGGCTTCTTCGGGTCGCCCAGATTGCTGCCGAGATTCTTCGGGAAGGTCTGCAGCAGCGCGACGAGCGCCGGCGCCGTTATATATCGTGGCCCGTAGATGAAGATGCTCTTGCCGCGGAAGAACGTGGTATCGACCCGCGAGATGAAATTGTCGACCTGGCGGATCTCCGCCCCCGATCCCATGGCCACGATCAGGTTCGGCGTATCAAGGACCTGCAGCCGATCCGGCACCGACAGGAATTGCCGCGCGATCGGCATGACCTCCTTGGCGTCGAGGTTTGCGATTCGCCAGATACCCACGGTCTGGCCCTCGGTCGCGGCGAGCGTGCCGCGCACCGGTCGCGTCGCAACCTGGGCGACGCCATCGACCGCGCTGTAGTAGACGCCATGCGCGTCGAGGAAGGCTTCGAACATGCGCGCGGTCTCTTGGCGCGTATAGCGGCCCGAGATCAACAAATTCACTTGCTTGTCCTGGAAGTCCGGCAGAATGGTGAACGGCCGCTTCAGGTGCTCGGTGAACATGAATTCGATCACCGAGCGGAGACTCGCGTTCATCAAATCGAGTTCAACGGACTCGGTGGGCACGCCAGACCCCGCCGCTCCCGGCGAATTTCCGGCGGCAGGTCTCACACTGCGTGGGGGTGTCTTGCCGCCATTGGCGACGGCGCTGCGGCCACCGACCACGGGCGTCGCGGGCGTCACGGCCATCGGATCGGACGCGAAGTCCAGTTCTCCGACGACTCCGGAGTTGGCCCGTGGCGGCGTACGCATCAGTGGACTGCTACGGTCGGCGAGCTTCTCCAGCGCGTCGTTGGCGGCTTTCAACGCTGCCACGTCAACATCGGGCTTATTCGTCTGCATCAGCTCGCGCTGCGTCGGCAGGCGCGGAAACAATGCCTCGTCAACGCTCTGGCATCCGAACAGGCCCGCGACGATGGCCAGCGAGGCCAAGCATTGCAGGCTTCGGGGCCGTCTTCGGTCCATGTCTTCCTCCGTTGCGCGCGCCGGATGCGCCTCGTCGGCGTCTTGCCGTCGCGCGCGATTCGCCACCCTGTTCTTCATTGCTCGGTCTGCCGACGCGCCGGCAGCGCCCGTGTCGAGGAGTCCGGCCTGGCGAGAATGCGCTCGCGTCGCTTCTGACGCTCGGGATCGACCGCGTACTCGCTCGTCACTCCCGAGTTGGTCCGCAAGACGACGCGGCCATCGCCTACCGATTCAACCCTTTCGTTGCCAAGCGCCTTGCCGACCGGAACGAATTGCTTGTCGGTAAGGATCCCTTGCGTCTCGCCCAATCGAACAATACCGCGTACCTGAAACTGCGGCCCGCCCTGCTGCTGCTGCCCTCCGGCAGCCGCATTTGCCACGGCCTTTGGCTCCCAGTGGCGGCCGTCCGGATCGAACACGTTGCCCACCGGCATGGTGAGCTCGGTGGGATTATGTTCGATCACCTTGACCGGCGGCACGGTCACGGGCGGCAGCGTCGGCTCCGCCTCCGGCGCGTCCAGCCAGGGAATGGCGGTGACCGTCGCGCCCACCACGAGAAGAGCGCCATACAGCCAACGATTGACGGTGACGAAGATCGCCATGACGGACCTATTCTGCCGGCTCTATCAACAAGGCGGTGAGGCGGCCGGTGATCGTGATGCGCTTCTGCTGCCGGTCGGCCGCGACGGCAAAGCTGTCCCAAGCCATTCCTTGCTCGGGAATCCCGAGCGTGGCAAGCGCATAAAGAGCCTGACGGTCCGACGGGGTCGAAAACGACAAATCGACCAGATGCCGGCGCACGCCCTGTTCGAAGACCTGCGGCACGCCGAACGTCATCCGCAGTTCCTCGTATGGCCCCGCCGCAGCCAGACGATCGCGGATGACGGATTCGAGAAACGTCTTGTCGTCGACCTTCGTCGTGAGAAACGTGGCCAAGCCTGCCATGCGCTCGGCATATGCGACGGCGACCTCGACATAGGCCTTGTCGATGTCGGTGCGGGCCCGCTCGAAGCGTTGCAGCACCTCGATGCGCTTGAGCATCTGATCGGCGCCTAGCCGACGCTCCGCCGGATGGCTCGGGCGCCATTCCATGCCTTCATTCACCGCGAGCACTACCGCGAGAATGGCGGCGACGACGCCAAGCAGGTAGACGCGGCGCGTCATCTGCCTTCCTCCATGCGCTGCGCGGTCTGGTCAGCCGCCGCGACGGCGGTGAAGCCGCGCGCGGGCGCCGGCACCGGCCGAGTGCAGTCCTCGACGATCTTGACGATTTCGGCCAGCATCGTCGCGGGCGCGGCGGCACTGCCCGTCACCGTGGCAACCCCCTGCCGGGAAATCACGATCTGCGTGAGACGGCTCGCCCCGACCTCGCCGCTCTCCGGCATCACGGCGCCCACCTCATGCACGACCACCTGCCAGCGACCGGGCTCTTCGGCCAGCGTCGCAGCAAACTCCTCTCCAGACGCGATCTCGGCAATTTCGCAACCGCTTGCCGCCAATCGGTCGGCGATCGCGCCGCGCACGACTTCGTCGCGCAAGTAGAGAAGAACGCCGTCAGCCAGTTGGTCCGATGGCCGCGCAGCGAGCGGCCGATTGCCGATCGGCAGCCAGATCGTCGCCGTGGTCCCGCGCCCGACGGTCGAGTCAAGCGTGAGGCGACCGCCATGCGCATCGACGATCAGATAGCTCACCGCCAGTCCGAGCCCGCCCTGCCCCTGTCCCTTGGTCGAGAAGCCCGGATCAAAAGCGGCGGCGACCTGCTCCGGCGTCATGCCGCGACCGGTATCGGTCACACGAATGGCGACCCCCGACCCGTCACGATCGGCTTCCACCGTGATTGATCCCCCGCGCGCCGTAGCACGTATGGCGTTGCCGATGAGATTGATGAGCACGCGTAGAATCTGCGTCCCGTCGACCTCAACCGCGAGACCGGGCCGCTCCGAGGAGGAGACGGTCAGGCCCGCGTCGCGCGCCGCCGAGCGCTGCATGCGCACGGCTTCGAGGATAAGCGTGTCGAGCGCATGCGGCTTGAGTTCGGGGCGGTAAAGCACCTGTCCGCTGCCGAATTGGCCCAGCATCTCGCGTCCGCGCGCCGCGGCATCGGCGATGGCGCGCAGCGCGTCTGTGGTCTCCGCGCTGGCATCGATGCCGAGTTCGCGCCGCACGGCGGCAAGGTGGCTCTCGACCGCCGTCAGAAGGTTGGAGAAGTCGTGCGAGATGACGCGGCCGGTGCGATGAATATCGTGAACGCGCGCCGACATCGAATCGCGAACGCGCGTGCGCTCGCGCTGGGTCACGTCCTCCGCCAGCACGCTGAAACCGGCCGCTCGCCGACCGTTGAAGACCGGCATCACCGTCACGTCGATCTTTCGCACGCCATCCGGCACGGCAATGTCGAAGATGTGCGAATGTTCGCCGCGCTGACCGAAGACCGCGGCGAAGCCGCGGAACACGTGCTCGATGGGCGTGCCCGCGCCGATCGGCGCGGACGATGCTCCAGGATCGAGCAATGATCGTGCCGCCGCGTTCACCTCGGCGATGCGGCCAGACCGGTCGACGTCGAGAATTGCCAACGGCGAATTGTCGATCTGATGTCGGCGCAGCTGGCGCTCTTTTTCCAGCGATTGATTCAGCGACTGCAACTCTTCGATGACGTGGCGCGCGCCGATGATGTTCTCGCGCGCCTGCCCGACCTCGCGCTCGGCGCTGTGCCACACGGTGAACAAGCTGCTCAGGCTGCGCGACGGCATGAACAGCTGCAGGCGCCGCGCGCCCAACCCGTAGAGGGCGAGCGCGACAAAGGCCGGCGTGGCGGTGACCAGGTATTCCCGCCACTCATTGCCGAGATTGACCGGCCCGAGTGCGACCCCGTAGGTGAAATAAGAGAAGGCGATGGCAAAGGCAGCGACCCCCGCCGCAAGACCCATCGCCGGCGCCAAGGCGACGACGAGGCGGTGGCACAGCTCGGCCACGGCCATGACGGCCAGCAGCGCGACCGCGAATGCCGCCGAGAGCGCAAGCTGCGCCGGTACCGACATGTAGAGGATATTCGGCAGCGGCGCGTAGTGGCTAAGCGTCGAGCGGAACTCGAGAAAGGCCATGGCGAAGCCGGCACTGATCATCACCACGAAGAAATAGGCGCGCGCCGCCCGCAGCCCGTCGAGCGTGTAGACGAGGGCAATGCCGGAAAAAATCGCCGGTACGAGCGCAAGCAGCGCTGCATTGAGCTTCAGCGATCCGTGGTCCACCCACCATCCGGTCTCCGCAATCTTCCAGACGAGAAAGGTAATGAGCCCGCCCGCCGCGAGCACCGGAGCGAGCGTGAAGCGCGCTCGGGTCAGGTGCAGAAAGAGCACGAGCAGCAGCGCCGCCGCATAAAGACCCCAAAAATACTGGGCTTCGGTCGCCATCACATCGTCTCGCCACGCCGGGTGGAGCCGCGTTTGCGCCGGATCGAGCGGATCTGCACGCGCACCGTATGGATGCTGCGGCTCAGGCGGAACGCAATCTCCTTGTCCGACAGCCCCTGGCGCATCAACTGGAATACTTCGCGCTCCTTGGGCGACAGGAACGAACCGCGACGAAACACCTCGCCGACCGGCACGAAACTCTTCCGCGTCTGCTCCCAGATCATCGGGGTCGGCGGCATTGCCGGCATCTCACCAAGACGGGCGATGGCTGCAAGCACATCTTCAAATGGTACGCCCTTCGAAATGAACGCGATGCCGCGATCGTCGAGGGCCATGAGAATTTCGTCTGGATCGTGCACGCCGGAGATGATGAGGAGCTTGCCCGGCATGCGATCGGCGAGCGCCGGATCATCAATGAGATCGACGCCCTTGCCGTCGGCCAGATTGATGTCGATGAGGCCCATGTCGAAGCTCCGCTCACCGAGCCAGCGGCGCGCTTCAGCCATGGTCTGGGCGACCACCATCTGATGGCCGTTGGCGGCGAGCGCGGCGGCAATGCCGGCCGCAACGAGCGGGTGATCGTCGACAAGCAGGATTTGCAGTCCGGTACCCATTAGAACGCGCCCGCGGCCAGACTCTCGAGCCGCGACCACGGCTCAAGCACCGTCAAGAAGACCCCGGCCGCCAGGCCGGGGCCAAAGGGAATTCGCGTGAGGCGCCCGATCGGCTGCCCGAGAACAGCGCGCAGACCGAGCACGAGGAGCGTCAGGCACGACGCCAACAGCAAGGCTTCGCCGATTCCCTGCCAACCGACCCAGAGTCCGCCGGCGGCGGCGAGCTTGACGTCGCCGAGCCCCAGCCCGACGACCCCCCGCAGGCGCCGAAATCCTTCGCGCAGCAGCCAAAGGAGGCCTCCGGCCAGCGCCGCGCCGGCAGCGGCATCGCCGAGACCCATCGCCGCCGGCTCGACGACCGCGGAGGCGAGGCCGAGCGCCGCAACCGTGACGACCAGCGGATCCGGCAACACCAGATGGCGCACGTCGATGACGCTGAGAGCGAGCAATACCGCGCCAAGCAGGCCGACGGCAATAATATGGATGGCGCCATCGACCGCCGTCATGGCCATGATAAAGGCAGCGGCGGAACCGATCTCGACCAGCGGATAGACGCGGCTGATCGCCGACCCGCAGCGGCAGCGGCCGCGCCGCACGACCCACGACACGACGGGGACGAGGTCACGCGCGTCGAGGCGGCGGCCGCAACTGCGGCAGACCGATCGGCCGAAGAGAAGGCCAAATACTCCGTCCGCCTCGACCGAGGTGCGGCTCGGGACCAGACGGAAGCAGCACGTGCCAAGGAAGCTGCCGACGCACAAGCCGGCCAAGCCCATGAAGACGGCCAGCCCGATCTGTTCAATGTTCGTCGGCTCGATAGTCACACCCGTTCCTTCAGCTGGAAAAGCCACGATGGGCAAAATCGAGCAGTTTTTTCTTCTTCGCGTCGTAGACGGCACTGAGCTTCATCCGCGGGCCGGCAATCTCGATCATCACCGGCAGATCATCGCCAAGAATCGCGGTCGCCACGCCGTTGAAGGCACGTGCCGCCTCGCTGCCGATGACGTCGGCGAGGCCGACATCGCGCAACGCGAGCGAGGGATTGCGGACATGCTCGATCGCCCTTTTGACCGTCGACACGTCGAGATCGGCGAGCACGGCGATCTGCTCGGGGGTCGCGTAATTGATGTGCACCCGCGCGTCCGCGCCAAAGATCGTGAAGTGATGCCGCAGGAAGTCGATCAGGTCGGCGTTGCCGTCCTTGAGGTAGATAAGTTCGTCCCAACGTTGAATCGACGCGTTGCGCGGTCGGTAGGACCATGGCTGACCCAAGTAGTACCCGTCCTCGGCGCCGCCGGCGCTGGTGAATGAATCGGCGTCGTGCCAGTCGGTGATGACGGCGGCCAGCCGCTCGGCCGCCGTCCGCTCAAGCCCGAGAAAGACGAGGTAGCGTTGCAGCGTCTTGCCATCGAGTTGATTGAGATTGGGCAGCGCCGTAACCGGCCGCACGCGCACCTGGTACACCGTGTCGCCGACCTGCAGGGGATAAGGATTCGGGCCTGGGAGAAACCTGGTAAATGCCGTGAATTCCTTCGTCGACCCGACCCTGGCCGTCGACTGCTCCGCCTGCTTGGAGGAGATGATCGCAGCAGCCTGCGGCGCATCGGGCAGCTTCAAATCAAAATTGAGCTGGCGCAGGATTTCGCGCAATTGTTGGATCGGTCCGCTGAGCGATGCCAAGGCCGCACTCTGCGTCGTCATGATCTCGGTCTGCGCCGTCCATCGCGTATCGGCCGTCACCTTGTCCGGCTCGATCTGACGAATCGCATAGTCGAACACGTTGATCGTCTCGCGCAACTCGATCGGAAACGCGACTTGTCCCTCGACGACGCGCGGCGTCGACGCCGACTCCTTGCTATAGATGGCGAGCAGCACGGCGCAGCCGGCTAGGATCCAGAGGATAAAGAGAAGGATAAAGCCTTCGTCTCCATCACGAACTGGCGCGTCTCCCCGAACTTGCGGATTTCCAGCCGCACCAGAACGGGCAGGTTCTCCTTGTTGCTCCATCGGTCCACCCAGCGTTGCCGTTCATTGTCCCAATACGAAAAGGAGGCCGTACTCATGTCCGCCAGCAACTGACCCTTCCAGGCATTCGGCCGATCAAGATCGCGCAGCCGGTCGCCAACGATGGAGCTGCGGACGCCATCGTCCCACCATGGCGGCAGCGCAATCTCGGAATAGCGGATCGCAGTACCGGATGACACAGTGTAGGTGGCAAGGACCGGAGGGCTATCCTCGCCGAACTGTGCACTCTTTCGCGTGACAAAAGACAACTGGCCGTCGTCGGCGAGTACCGTCTTGAAGCGCTGATTGAGCTCACGATCGGCCGCCAGAAGCTGCCCGCGCACGAACTGCTCGGCCGACCAGTCCCGCTGACCGCGGGCCATCGCATCGCCGGCGCGGACCACCGTCTGGTAGAGCTGCACGCCAAGGACGATCACCGCCGCCGACAAGGCAACCGCGATGATCAATTCAAAAAGTGTGAACCCTGCTGCCGATGCCGGACTGGCGCGCATGGCGACGGAACGATCTAGCGTGTCGCCGGCAGCGCCGGAAGCAGCAGACGCAGACGGTTGGGTCCGCCGTCGTTGACCTCGAATATCTGCACCGGGCTGAAGCCGAGATTGACCGGAACGTCGAAGCCGCCATAAGCAAAATTGCGCGCGACGAGGGGCGGC
>JACQDQ010000229.1 GCA_016201015.1 Pseudomonadota bacterium
CGCGCCCGGCGCTCGCGCGCCATCGCCCGCTCGCCGCTCGACGAGATCGCCGGCATCGGGCCGGCGCGCAAGAAGGCCCTGTTGCTGCATTTCGGCTCGGCCCAGGCGGTCAAGCGCGCCGGGCTTGTCGATCTCGAGGCCGTGGCCGGAATCGATCGCGCCGTGGCCAAGAAAATTTATGATCATTTCCATGGTGAAGGGTAATAAGATGGCGCCTGCCCGCCGCCCCACGATATTGACAATGCCGACGCTGCCGATCGCCCTCACGCTGTCCCGCATCGCCGCGATCCCGGTGATCGTGATGCTGTTCTACGTCGACGGCGACGGCGCGCGCTATTTCGCCTGCGTGATCTACACCGTTGCCGCGGTTACCGACTATCTCGACGGCTATTTCGCGCGTGCCTGGAAGCAGCAGTCGCGGCTCGGGCGCATCTTCGATCCGATCGCCGACAAGCTGCTGGTCGCCGCGACGATTCTCATGCTGGTCGCCTTTCAACGCATCGCCGGGCTGCTCGTGCTGCCGGCGCTGGTCATCCTCTGCCGCGAGATTCTGGTCTCAGGCCTGCGCGAATTTCTCGCCGAGGTGCGGGCCGGCCTGCCGGTGAGCCGCCTGGCCAAGTGGAAAACCGGCATCCAGATGACCGCGCTCGGCTTCCTCATCGTCGGCGATGCGCAACTGACCGCCTTCCTGCCGGTGACGTGGATCGGCCAGATCGGGTTGTGGCTCGCTGCCGGCCTTACGCTCTACACCGGCTACGACTATCTGAGCACCGGCCTCCACCACATGCAGGCCGAGCCGCCCGCGGCGTGGCCGGCCGTGCCGCCCAAGGCGGCACGAGCCGAGACTCCCGGCACCGCTGCGCCAAGCGCGGCGCGGCGCGTGGTGTGAGCGCATCCGCCGCGCGGCGGCCGTCATGAAAATTCTCGGTTTGGCAGGGTGGAGCGGCAGCGGCAAGACGACGCTGCTCGCCAAGCTCATCCCGGCGCTGATTTCCCGCGGCCTTACCGTCTCCACCCTGAAGCACGCGCATCATGAATTCGATGTCGACCAGCCGGGCAAGGACAGCTACGCCCATCGCGCGGCGGGGGCGACCGAGGTGGCGGTAAGCTCGGCGCGGCGCTGGGCGCTCATGCACGAGCTGCGCGGTGCGTCCGAAGCGACGGTCGAGGAGATGGTCGCGCGCATGACGCCGGTCGATCTGCTGCTCATCGAGGGCTTCAAGGCGCATGCCCATGACAAGCTCGAGGTGCACCGCCCGGCTTTGGGCAAGCCGCTACTGTGCGCCGACGATCCCCGCATCGTTGCGGTGGCGAGCGACGCCGAGCTCGACGGCCTGTGCATTCCACGATTCGACCTCGGCGACATCGAGGCAATCACCGCCTTCGTCATCGCCCATTGTGGCCTGGCGCGCCAGGGCGCGCGGCTTCAGGCAGGTTGACATGGCGCAGCTCTCGGACGACTGCTTCGCCTTCGGCGGCGAGTTGATGCGCGCGAGCGAGGCACTCGGCATCCTCGCGGCCCGCATCGGCGCCATGGCGACGCCGGAGAGCGTGACGCTCGATGCCGCGCATCGCCGCATCCTTGCCGCCGACATCGTCGCCCGACGCAACGTGCCGCCGCACGACAACGCGGCGGTGGACGGCTACGCAGTGTGGTTCGACGACCTCGCGCCGAGCGGCGAAACGCGGCTTCCGGTCCGGGGACGCGTCGCCGCCGGACAAGCGCTCGGCCGGGCGTCGCCGAGCGGCGCGGCGGTGCGCATCTTCACCGGCGCACCGATGCCGCCGGGACCCGACACCGTGTTCATGCAGGAAGATTGCCGCGT
Organism: Pseudomonadota bacterium; assembly: GCA_016201015.1. Classification (GTDB taxonomy): domain Bacteria; phylum Pseudomonadota; class Alphaproteobacteria; order CACIAM-22H2; family CACIAM-22H2; genus JACQDQ01. The sequence continues at coordinate 1,827 of JACQDQ010000229.1, forward strand.
CGACGGCGACGACATCGTGCTGCCGCCCGGCATCAAGCGCGGCGCCAACCGCCGCAAGGCCGGCGAGGACGTCAAATCCGGCAGCATCATCCTGCGCCAGGGCCATCGGCTGCGGCCGCAGGATATCGGGCTCGCCGCTTCGACCGGCCTGACCGAACTGCCGGTATTCCGGCCGCTCAAGGTCGCCGTGTTCTCAACCGGCGACGAGTTGCGCGAGCCGGGCGAATCGACTCTGCCCGCCGCCGTCTACGACGCCAACCGCTACGTGCTCAAGGCGCTGCTCGCGGCGCTCGGCTGCGCGGTCGACGATTTCGGCATCCTCAAGGATCGGCGCGACGCGATCGAGGCGACGCTCGCGCGGGCCGCCGCCGGCGCCGACGCCGTCATCACCTCCGGCGGCATGTCGACCGGCGACGAGGACCATGTGCGCGCGGCCGTCGCGGCGCTCGGCTCGATCCATTTCTGGCGGCTCGCCATCCGACCCGGCCGGCCCGTAGCGCTCGGCCAGGTCAAGGGCGTGCCGTTCATCGGCCTACCCGGCAATCCGGTGGCGATGATGGTGACGTTCCTGCGCTTCGCGCGGCCGGTGCTGCTGCGGCTCGCCGGCGCCGCCGACATCGAGCCGAATTTCTATCGCGTGCGCGCCGCCTTCACGATGAAGAAGAAGCTGGGGCGCCGCGAATGGGTGCGCGCGCGGCTGCAGGCGGGCGATGACGGCGTCAAGGTGGCGGTCAAGTTCCCGCGCGACGGCGCCGGCATCCTCACCTCGCTGGTCGAGACCGACGGGCTGGTCGAGCTGCCGGAGGAGCTGACCCATCTCGCCGAGGGCAGCATGGTGGATTTCCTGCCGTTCAGCGAGGTGGCGCAATGAAGGTGCTCTACTTCGCCTGGCTGCGCAGTCGCGTCGGCGCGGCGGCGGAGGAGGTGGTGCCGCCGGCCAGCGTGCGCGACGTGGGCGGCCTGCTCGATTGGCTGAAGACGCGCTCGCCCGGCCACGCCGAGGCGCTCAAGAATCTCGCCGTCGTCCGCGTCGCGGTGAACCAGGAATACGTGAAGCTCGACCACGCGGTGAAGGCGGGCGACGAGATCGCCATCTTCCCGCCGGTGACCGGGGGCTGAGCCATGATCCGCGTGCAGCGCGAGGATTTCGACGTTGGCGCCGAGCTGACGAAGCTCACCGCGGGCCGCCACGACGTCGGCGGCGTGGTCAGCTTCGTCGGCCTGGTGCGCGACATGGCCGGCGGCGCCAAGATCGGCGCCATGACGCTCGAGCACTATCCCGGCATGACCGAGAAGCAGCTCGCGGCGATCGAGGAAGAGGCCCGGCGCCGCTGGCCGCTCGCCGCCGCTCTGATCATCCACCGCTACGGCCGGCTCGAGCCCGGCGACCGCATCGTGCTGGTGGCGACCGCCTCGTCGCACCGCCAGGCGGCATTCGATGCCTGTCAGTTCCTCATCGACTGGCTGAAGACCAAGGCGCCGTTCTGGAAGCTCGAAGACACCGACCAGGGCGCGCAATGGGTCGCCGGCGAAGCAGGCGACGACCAGGCGGCGCAGCGGTGGGTCGAAAAACCCGTGGCCGTCATGGCCGGGCCGGGCCGAAGGCGCGAGACCCGGCCGTCCGCAGGACTACCAAAGCGCAAAAAAAATAAACGTGGATGACCCTCACGCCACCATCGTCTTGGGCGGGGTGCGGACGAGCTTGGCGAAATCGTCCATCAGGCTGTGCGTCACCGGCCCGACCTTGAACTTGTAATCGTCGATCTCGCCCACCGGCGTCACCTCGGCGGCGGTGCCGGTGAGGAACACCTCCTGCGTCTTGGCCAGTTCGTTCGGGAAGATCGCGCGCTCCACCACCTTGTACTGGCGCTGGCGGGCGAGCCCGATCACCGTGCGCCGCGTGATGCCGTCGAGGAAGCAGTCGGGGGTGGGCGTGTGGATCACGCCGTCGATGACGAGAAAAATGTTGGCGCCGGTCGCCTCGGCGATCTGGCCGCGCCAGTCGAGCATCAGGGCGTCCTGATATCCGGCGTCCTCGGCCGCGTGCTTCGAGATCGTGCAAATCATGTAAAGCCCGGCCGCCTTGCTCGCCGTCGGCGCCGTGTACGGGGCCGGCCGCGCCCATTTAGCCATGGTCATGCGAATGCCTTTGGCCTTGAGCTCCGGCGAGAAATAGGCCGGCCACTGCCAGGTGGCGATGGCGACGTTGATCTTGGTCTGCTGCGCCGAGACGCCCATCATTTCCGAGCCGCGCCAGGCGATCGGCCGCACATAGCAATCGCTCAGCTTGTTGGCCGCGATCGTCTCCTGCTTCGCGCGGTCCAGCTCCTCCACCGAATAGGGGATCGCGAAGCCGAGGATCTTGGCCGAATCGTGCAGCCGCTGGCTATGCTCGCGCGAATGGAACACTTGCCCGCCATAGGCGCGCTCGCCCTCGAAAACCGCGCTGGCGTAGTGCAAGGCGTGGGTCAACACGTGAACTTTGGCCTCGCGCCAGGCCACGAGCTTGCCGTTGAACCAAATCCAGCCATCGCGATCATCGAATGGAATCAAAGCCATAGTGTGCGTCCTCAGGCCCGGGTGGGGGATCACGCCGCGTCACGCGTAAAGCGCTTGCGCAAAGGAAACAACTTTGCTCCATATAAGTCAATATGGCTGACGTATTGCCCGGCTCCCACCAGCTTTTCCTGCGCGAGGAGGAGCTGCGCCAAGGCATCGAACTCCTGTTCTATGCCTACCGTGACTTCACGGCCGAGGCGGATGTCATCCTCGCCAAGCTCGGCTTCGGCCGCGCCCACCATCGGGTGATCTATTTCGTCGGCCGCTACCCCGGAATCGGCGTCGGCGAGCTGCTCGGCATCCTGCACATCACCAAGCAGAGCCTGTCGCGCGTGCTCGGCGAGCTCGTCCGCAAGGGCTATATCGCGCAACGGCCGGGCCCGACCGACCGCCGCCAACGGCGCCTCGAACTGACGCCGGCCGGCACCGCCCTGGAGCGCCAGCTCTCCGAGACCCAGCGCCAGCGCGTCGCCAACGCCTATCGCGCCGCCGGCGCCGCCGCGGTCGAGGGCTACAAGCGGGTGCTGCTCGGCCTCATCAACGAGACCGACCGGGCGAAGCTCGGCGGGCCCAAGCCGCGCTGAGCTCGGCGACGGCACGCCGCATTTGTCTGCCTTGCCCTCGCGCGTATACTCCGCCCGGCCATGGTCGACAGCGCGCATATTCTGGTCGTCGACGACGACGCGCGGATCCGCGAGCTGCTGCGGCGCTACCTGGCGCAGCAGGGCTTTCGCGTGACGACCGCCGCCAACGGCGCCGATGCCGCGAGCAAGCTCGAATCGCTCACCTACGACCTCGTCGTGCTCGACGTGATGATGCCGGGCCTCAACGGCGTCGAGCTGACGCGCCGGCTGCGCAAGTCGAACCAGGTGCCGATCCTGTTGCTCACCGCGCGCGGCGAGCCGCAGGACCGTATCTCCGGGCTGGCTGCCGGGGCCGATGACTACCTGGCGAAGCCGTTCGAGGCGGAGGAGCTGGTCCTGCGCATTCGCGCCATCCTGCGCCGCGCGCCGCCGCCGGCGATGCCGCCGGCGGAATTCCGCTTCGGCGAGTTCCGCTTCGATCTCGGGCGCGAGGAGCTCACGCGCGAAGGCGCGCCGGTGCACCTCACCGCCGCCGAGGCGTCGCTGCTCAAGGTGCTCGCCGCCAACGCCGGCATCGCAATCTCGCGCGAGGATCTGCTGCGCCAGTCCCGCCTCAGAGGCAACGAGCGCACGGTCGACGTCCAGGTGACGCGCCTGCGCCGCAAGATCGAGGCCGATCCGAAGCTGCCGCGTCATCTGCAGACGGTGCGCGGCACCGGCTACCTGCTGCGCGCCGGGTGAGCCGTCGTGCTCTGGCTCAAGCGGCTGCTGCCGCAGACACTGTTCGCCCGCGCGCTGCTGATCATCGTCACGCCGCTCGTCCTGGTGCAGCTCGTCGCCGCCTTCATCTTCTATGACCGGGTGTGGGACACGGTGACGCGGCGCCTTGCCGGCGCCATGGCCGGCGACGTCGCGACCATCGTGCAGCAGCTCGCGCGCTATCCGGGCAAGGTCGACCGCGATGGGATCTTCGCCACCGCGCTTGCCGCCACCGGCATTCAGGCTTCGCTCGAGGAAGGAGCCATCCTGGCCCAGACGGGACCCGAGATCGGCTCGGGCATTCTCGAGCCGATCCTCATCGCCGCGCTCAAGGATCGCGTGCGACGGCCCTTCCTGCTCGACGTGTGGTCGCATCCGCGCGAGGTGGGTATCAGCGTGCAGCTGCCGGACGGCGTCCTCCGCCTCAGGGCGCAGCGCGAGCGCCTCTTCACCTCGACGGTGTACATCTTCCTGATGTGGATGGTCGGTTCCTCGCTCATCTTCTTCGCCATCGCCTCGGTCTTCATGCGCAACCAGGTGCGCCCGATCCGCAATCTGGCGCGCGCCGCCGACGAGTTCGGCAAGGGCCGCGACGTTCCCGATTTTCACCCTTGGGGCGCCGCCGAGGTGCGGCAGGCGGCCGCCGCCTTCATCGTCATGCGCGAACGCATCCGCCGCTTCCTCATCCAGCGCACCGAGATGCTGGCCGGCGTCAGCCACGACCTGCGCACGCCGCTCACGCGCATGAAGCTGGAGCTGGCGCTGCTCGGCGACGGTCCGTCGGTCGCCGGGCTCAAATCGGACGTCGCCGACATGGAGCGGATGGTCGAAAGCTATCTTGCCTTCGTGCGCGGCGAAGGCGAGGAGCAGGCGGAGCCGACCGATCTCGGCGGCCTGCTGACCGAGATCACCGACGCGGCCTGCCGTGCCGGGAATTCGGTGACGCTGGCCACCGACGGCGATCTGTCCATCCCGCTGCGGCCGCAGGCGATGAAGCGCAGCCTCAACAATCTTGTTGCCAATGCCACGCGCCATGCCGCGCAAGTGTCGGTTCACGCGGCGCGGCGCGGCCGGCGGATCGACATCACGATCGACGACGACGGACCCGGCATTCCGCCGGAAAGCCGCGAGGAGGTATTCAGGCCTTTCTTCCGCCTCGACCCGGCGCGCAGCACCGCGACCGGCGGGGTCGGCCTCGGCCTGACCATCGCCCGCGACGTGGTGCGCAGCCATGGCGGCGACATCCAGCTCGCCGAGTCGCCGATGGGCGGATTGCGCGCGCATATCCAGATCCCGGTCTAGCGATCGCCGGCGTCGCGCGACAATCGCGCCAACCCGCCTGGCTGTCGCTGCGACTGACCCCTTCCACACGCACCCCCCTGTTCCGTTTCGTCCGTTTGGTCCGATAGGAAATAGGGTTATTTTTCCCAGTTCGATCAAACGCTTGCTCCCGACCATTTGATTCGCCTGCGCGGCGCGTCTGTTCCGATAGGAAGGAGGGGTATTCATCGCCACTTGCATATCTCCGTTATGTTCCTATATAGAACGAAATGTTGTGACTGCAAGCTGGGGGCATGACTTCGCGCGGCTGGAAAAGCGTCTCGGCCGCCCGCTCGCCCGCCAGAAG
>JACQDQ010000272.1 GCA_016201015.1 Pseudomonadota bacterium
CTCACCGCTATCCCCACCCGCCTCGCATCGATAACTACCCGCGACTGGGCCAAAGTGTCATGATTTCCGTCGGTTGGTATTATCTGAAGGATGTCGGGCCGGCAGGCCGTAGGCGGCCATGGTGGCAATCAGCCCGCCGGCGCCGAATGTCGCGAACGCCCAGCCCCACCTTGACGCTTCCCAGCCGGTCCCCGTCGCCGCATCGAGGACCGCGCCGAAGACGAGCGGGGCTAGCGCGCCGGCGCCGAAGCCGGTGAGCGAGCGCAGCGCGAGCGCCGCGCCGAGATAGGCCGGACGCACCGCCTCGGTAAGCGCGACCGAGAGCACCGGCGAATCGCCCAACGCGGTGAACGCATAGACGGCGCCGACCACCGCAACGATCCAGATGGGCCACGCCACCATCCAACCGATCGAGAGCGAACACGCCGTGCTTGCCGCGGCGAGCGTGAACAGGACGGTCCGGCGGCCGAGGTGGTCCGATAGGCGGCCCATCGTCGATGCGGCGAGTAGGCCTACCACGTGAAACGAAGCGGTCAGGAAGGCGCCGGCCTCGACCGCCTGAAGCGATGCGGCGCCGGATGCGGCCAGGCTCGCCGCGAAAAAAGCCGGTCCCCACGCCCACATGCCGAGCAGTTCCCAGGAATGGAACGTATACGCAACGGTAAGCCGCATCGCCATGCGATTGCGCAGGACCTCGGTCGCGAAACCCGGCGCATCGTCGCGCGAATGGACGACGTTGCGCGCTGCGCGCATCGCCGATAGACCGAGGATCGCGCCGATGAGCGGCCCGCAGCCGGTGACGATGAAGGCAAGCTGGTAGCCGCCGATCGGCAGCGTGATGCCACTCACGCCGAGCGAGATGGCGTAGCCGAGCGACGGGCTGGCAAGCAGCCAGCCGACGGCGGCCCCGCGCCGCTCCGGCCCGTAGCGGTCGGCGGTCAGCATGATCGCCGTCGAATAGGTGCCGCCCTGCGAAAGGGCGACAAGCGTGAACAGAACGAGGCCGGAAGCATAGGAACGCGCGAACAGGGCGAAAGCGACCGCCGTCGCGGCACTCAGGCAGCACGAGACGACGAAGACGCGTCGCGCCCCGACGCGGTCGGCAAGCCACGAGCAGACGAGCAACGAGGCGCCATAGCCGAGCTGGAATCCGGTGGAGATCGACCCGGCAGCGGTGGCAGACATATCCCACTCGGTCCGCAGCACCGTCAGGCATGCCGCGTAGGTCATGAAGTTGAGGCTCATTAGGCCGCGTGTTGCGCTGAGGGTGGCCAACCAGCCGTCGAGCTTCAAGCGAAGCGCCAATGCCCGGATCAAGAGCCGCCACCCCATGTGCGAACAGCCTACTGCGCCCGACATCGGCGGCGTCGGCTGGATGCCGACGACGATGCGCCTGAAAGTAGATTCGCCCGAATCTCCTTCCCTGCGCAATGCCTCTGGTTGCCGACGTAGCGCGGAACGACGTAGGGTGTTCACCGTGAGCGCGCTACTCAGGGGATCGGGGGCTTTGGCGCACGCCGCCATGCTGGCGGTCGCGATGCTGCTCGTCGTCGCGTCCGCGGCGCTTTCGCATGACATTCCAAACGAGGTGGTCGTCCATGCGTACGTGAAGCCGCAAGGCGATCGCCTGAGCTTCCTCCTGCGCCTGCCGCTCTCCGCATTGCTCGATTTCGACCTACCGCAGCGCGACGATGGCTATCTCGACCTCGCACGCGTCGAACCAGCGCTCCTGAGCGCTGCGGACGCGGCGAGCCGCGACCTGCAACTCCTCGAAGACGAGGCGCCGCTTCGTCCCGCGCGAATCGCGGCGCGCGTGTCGCTGCCCTGGGATCGCTCCTTCGCCAGGTTCGAGTCCGCGTTGGCAATCATCGCCGGACCACGTCTGACTGAGGCGGAGAACTTGGCCTTTGGCGAAGGCTATCTCGACGCCCATTTGGAATACCCGATCCGTTCGCCGAACGGCAGTTTTGCGCTGCGCGCCTATCTCATGCCTGGTCTGGGCGATCGGGTGCATCTCGCGGTGCGGTTCGTGACGCCCGCGGGCGCGGTGCGCGCCTATGACCTCAAGGGTGGCGTCGTCGCATTCGACTTCGACCCGCGCTGGTACCAGGCGGTGCTGCAGTTCGTGCGCTCAGGCGTCGAGCATATTCTTGGCGGCTTCGATCATCTGGCGTTCCTGTTGTGCCTGATCGTGCCGTTCCGGCGCCGATTCTGGGGCCTATTCGGCGTCGTGACGGCCTTCACGGCCGGGCACTCGTTGACGCTGGTTCTCGCGGCCCAAGGTTTCACACCCGCCGGAGTCTGGTTCGCGCCCACGATCGAGACATTGATTGCGCTCACCATCCTCTACATGGCGATCGAGAACGTGATCGGCAGTCGATTCGATCACCGCTGGCTCATCGCGCTCGCCTTCGGTTTGATTCACGGATTCGGCTTCGCCGGGGCGTTGAGCGAGACGCTGCAATTCGCCGGGGCGCATCTGTTGCTGTCGCTGCTCGCATTCAATGTCGGGATCGAGCTCGGCCAGATCGGGGTTTTGCTCGTCGCCATTCCGGTTCTAAACGCGCTCTTCCGCCATCCGCGCCTTGCGCGTTATGGCGCGATCATCGTCTCCGTCGTCGTTGGCCACCAAGCCTGGCATTGGCTCACCGAGCGGGCCGCGGCGATCCCGCTTGCCGAGTTTCCCGCCGTCGATGTGGCGTTCGTCTACCGCGTCGGGCTGTGGGCGCTCACCGGCCTGTTCGTGGCTGCGGCCGGCTGGATTGTTGCGTGGCCTTTGCTGCGGCGCAGCATGCGGGCCGTCGTCCCGACCGACATATCGCGCTCCGGGAGGTCTAGGGGCGACGGATTCGGCGCATCGAACGACTTGCCGTAGCGCCGGCGGCTATCGATCGTGTGAAGCTGAATGGCATCGGCTAGGTGGCGGGGACTAGGCTGTACCCTTTGGCGCGCATGCAGACATCCTGGAACTGCTGCTCGAGCAAGAACGTATCGCGGCGTCCAGCCGGGAAGGGCCTGGGATCGAGCCGGAGTCGGCTATCGCGGTCGCGGTAATAGCGAGGCCAGGGCTCGTAGGAGAAGGCGTAGCGGTTGGCTTCGACCCACGCGGTGTGCTGACATTCGTTGAGATCGTTCCCCGATTGCGCAACGCCAAGCACGGGATGCTCCCAGCGCAGAGGGGTGCAAGCCGCCATGAGCGATACGCAGACGGTCACGGAAATTATGTGCCAAAAGCGCATGACTGATACTAAACGTTCGATTGGCCCCACCTATTTCGGCGAACGGGCGCGCCGCCCGCCCTGTGTCAAGATATGGTCTCAAGATCGCGCGAGGTCCAGCCCTGGCGGGGCTGCTTCTGGCAATAGTGGGAACGAGAAATGTCGGAATACTGGGTGATCGGCGGCGAATATAAGGATACGGAGTTCGACGTGCTGGCCCCGGGCGTCAAGCTCGAGCGCTTCGGTCCTTTCGCCAGCTATGAGGTGGCGCGCAAGGAGTGGCGTGCCCGTACCATGGCGACCGTCGACAACGCGTTGATCCGCTATCTGATCATTCCCGCCGATGCGCTGCGACTGGTCGATCGGAATACTCCGGGCGCCTGACGCCGGCAGGCATCGACGGCGGTCACGATTGTCGGCGGATTGCATTTCATCGTGCGGTAACGGCAGATTGGGACGGCGCAAAATTCGCGAGACGTCGGGGAGAGGCATGGCGACACGCAGGGCAAAGTCGACGAGGGCGCGATCGGTCGTGGCCCGACCGGAGGTTCGATCGTCGCGGCGGCCAAAGCGGCCCGATCCGTTCGCAACCGACCTCGATCGCGGGCCTGCGAATTTCCGACCGCTTACGCCGGTGGGCTTTCTGCCGCGCGCCGCCGCCATCTACCCCGACAAGCCGGCGGTGATATACGGTGAGCGCATATTCACCTACGCGCAGTTCCACGAACGCTGCCGGCGTCTGGCCTCCGCTCTTCATCGACGCCGCATCCGGCGCGGCGATACGGTGGCGGTCATCGCGCCCAATGTGCCGGCGCTGCTCGAAGCGCACTACGCCGTGCCGGCAATCGGCGCCGTGCTCAACCCGCTCAATTATCGTCTCGACGCGCGCACGGTCGCGTTCTGCCTGGAGCATGGCGAGGCGAAGCTGCTGATCGCCGACCGCGAGTTTTCCGCCACCGTGGCCGAGGCGCTGAAGCTGCTCAAGCGCAAGATCACGGTCATCGATATCGACGATCCGCTGTATGAAGGCGGTACGCTGCTCGGCGAGAAGGACTACGAGGCGCTGCTCGCCGAGGGCGATCCGACGTTCGCCTGGCCGGGGCCGATCGACGAATGGGATTCGATGTGCCTGCTCTACACATCGGGGACGACCGGCGATCCCAAGGGCGTCGTCTATCATCATCGCGGCGCCTATCTCAACGCGCTCGGCAACGCCCTGATGTTCGGCCTGACGCCGCAGAGCGTCTATCTGTGGACTCTGCCGATGTTCAATTGCTGCGGCTGGAGCTACACCTGGGCGGTGACGGCGCTCGGCGCCACGCATGTGTGCCTCCGCCGCGTCGACCCGGCGCTGATCTTTCCGGCCATCCTGCGTCATCACGTGACGCATATGTGCGGCGCGCCGATCGTGCTCAACATGCTCGTCCATGCTTCGGCGGACGTGAAGCGCCGCTTCGAGCGCGTGGTGGAGGTGGCGACCGGCGGCGCCGCGCCGCCATCCACGGTGATCGCGGCGATGGAGTCGATGGACTTTCGCGTGACCCATCTCTATGGCGCGACCGAAAGCTATGGCCCGTCGACGATCTGCGCCTGGCAGACGGCGTGGGAAGACCTAGAGATGCCGCAGCGGGCCGAGAAGATGGCCCGCCAAGGCGTCGCCTACCCGACGATGGACGCGCTCAAGGTGGCCGACCCGACGAAGGGCAGTCCGGTGCCGCGCGACGGCAAGACGATGGGCGAGGTGATGCTGCGCGGCAACACGATCATGAAGGGCTATCTCAAGAATCCGAAGGCGACGGCCGCTACGCTCAAGGGCGGATGGTATCGTTCGGGCGACCTCGCGGTCTGGCACCCCGACGGCTATATCGAGATCAAGGATCGCTCGAAGGACATCATCATCTCGGGCGGCGAAAATATCTCGTCGCTCGAGGTCGAGGAGGCCCTCTACAAGCATCCCTCGGTCATGGAGGCCGCTGTCGTCGCCGAGCCTGACGCGAAATGGGGCGAGACGCCGTGCGCCTTTGTCACGCTGAAGCCGAATGCGCCGCCGGTAACCGCGGAGGACATCATCCGCTTCTGCCGCGACAACATGGCGCACTACAAGGTGCCGCGCCATATCGTCTTCGGGCCGCTGCCGAAGACCTCGACCGGCAAGATTCAGAAATTCGTCCTGCGCGAACAGGCGCGCGGGGCGTAGGCCATGCGCGGCGGCGTCACTCGATGTGACGCGTCAGGGCGTCGAGCGTGTCGGCCTCCGCCGCCGGCTTGTCCCAACGGATGCGATAGACGCGTGGAAAGCGCAGCGCCAGCCCGGATTTGTGACGGGTCGAGCGGTGGACGCTGTCGAAGGCGAGCTCGACGACCAGATGCGGCTCGACTTCGCGCACCGGCCCGAAGCTGTTGACCGTGTGCGAGCGCACCCAGCGGTCGAGCCGGGCAAGTTCTTCGTCGGTGAAGCCGAAATAGGCCTTGCCGACCGGGACGAGCTGCGGCGCCTCGCCATCGGCCCCGGCGCGCCAGCAGCCGAAGGTAAAATCGGAATAGAACGAAGACCGCTTGCCGTGGCCGCGCTGCGCATACATCAGCACGGTATCGACGGTCCGCGCCTCGCGCTTCCATTTGAACCACGGGCCCTTCGGCCGGCCGGCCACGTAGAGGCTGTCGGCGCGCTTGAGCATCAGGCCCTCGGCGGAGCGCGGCATGTCCTCGATGCGCCGTTTCCGCAGGCCGTCCCAGCTGGCGAAGTGGATCAGCGGCGAGAGGTCGAACCGTGTGACGACTGGCGCGCCGACATTGCCGTGCCAGGCCTCGAGGCGCCGCCGGCGTTCGCTGAACGGCAAGCTGCGCAGGTCTTCGCGGCCATGAAACAGAATGTCGTAGAGGCGGACGAAGGCAGGATAGTCGGTCGATAGCGCCACCGTGACGGCCTTGCGGTTGAGGCGCTGCTGCAGGTCGTTGAAGGTGCCGATCTCGCCGTCCGCGCGTCGTACCAGCAGCTCACCGTCGAGCACGGCATCGAAGGCCAGCGCATCGACGATGTTGGGAAAGGCAGCGGCGATGTCGTCGCCGGTGCGCGAATACAGGCGTCGAATGCCCGGCTTGGCGATGATCTGCACGCGGATTCCGTCCCATTTCCATTCGGCGCGGAAATCGGATGGATTGAGCCCGGCAAGCTCCGTCTCTTCGAGCGGCATCGCCAGCATCATCGGGCGGAAATTGACCGACTCGTCGACGACCGGCCTCGGGCCGCGCTGCTCCAGCCAGGCGAAGAGCGCGGCATAGGGTGGCGTGAGCCCGTGCCAGAGCTCGTCGATCGTCGCGACGTCGATATTGCCGAATTCGGCAAGCGCCAGCTTGGCCAGCCGCGCCGAGACGCCGACGCGCAGCGCGCCGGAGATAAGCTTGATCAGCGCCCAGCGACCGGTGGCGTCGAGCCGGTCGAACCAGCCGGCGAGCAGCTTGGCCGCCGTGCCGCGGCTGGCGGATTGCAGCGTTTCGACCACGTCGGCAACATCGGGTGCCGATTGGTTGTTGGGCAGCTCGGCGGGGGCTGGCCAAATGAGCGAGGCGGTTTCGGCGAGGTCGCCGACGAAGTCGTAGGACAGCTCGAACAGCACGGGATCGACCTTGCCGACGACAAGCTCGCGGATCAATCCCGACTTCACATAGCGGAATTCGAGGCCGTCGGTCAGCGCGGCCAGCGCATAGCCGCGCGCCGGATCGGGCGTCGTCGCAAAATAGTCCTTGAGCAGGCGCAGCTTGGTATTGCGCGACGGCGAATAGATCAGGCTATCGAGCAATCGCGCAAAGCGGATCACGAACCCTCTTCCTCGAAGCCGACTACGGCCAGCGCACGGGCGTCTCGCCCCTGCTGCTTGCAGAGATGGACCAAGGCTTCCTCGCGGCCATGCGTTACCCACACATTCGGCGCGTCGACCTCGGCGATCGTCGCCGTGAGCTCATCCCAGTCGGCATGGTCGGAAATGACCAGCGGCAGCTCGACGCCCTGCTGCTTGGCGCGCTGTTTGACGCGCATCCAGCCGGACGCCATCGCCGTCACCGGATCGACCAGCCGCCGCGACCAGCGATCGGCAAGCGCCGAGGGCGGCGCCAGCACGACGGCGCCGGCGAGATCGGCCTTGGCCGCGTTGGCGACCAGCCGCAGATCGCCGAGTGCCACGCCGTGCGAGCGATAAAGGTCGTACAGCGACACTACGCCGCCGTGCAGATAGATCGGCGCGTCGTAGCCGGCGGCGCGCAGCAGCATGATGACGCGCTGGCACTTGCCGAGCGGGTAGACGCCGACGAGGTGGCTGCGCTCCGGGAAGAGCTTCAGCGAATGCAGCAGCTTGCCGATCTCCTCACCGTCCGGCGGGTGGCGGAAGACCGGAAGCCCGAACGTCGCCTCGGTGACGAACACGTCGCAGGGCTGCGGCTCGAAGGACGCGCAGGTCGCGTCTGGCCGGCGCTTGTAGTCGCCCGAGACGACGACGCGCCGGCCGCCATATTCGAGCACAACCTGTGCCGAGCCCAGTATGTGGCCGGCCGGCGCCAAGCGAACCGAGACGCCGTTGACCGTCATGAGCTCGCCATAAGCCAGAGCCTGCCGCTCGGAGAGCAAATCGGCGCCGTAGCGCGCCTCCATGATCGCCAACGTCTCGCGCGTGGCCAGGATCTTGCGGTGGCCCGGCCGCGCATGGTCCGAGTGGCCGTGCGTAATCACCGCGCGGTCGACGGCCCGGGTCGGGTCGATATAGAAATCGCCCGGCGCCACGTAGAGTCCGGCCGGGGTCGGCTTGATCCAGTCGATGGTGGCGTCGTGCGTCATCCGGGTTCCGTTCTTACCGCAGGTTAAGGCGGACCTCAGCGAAGGTTCAACCTGCAGGTCGGCCACCCCTATCTATATAGTGCGGGCATGGCCGCCGATCGCAATCTGCTGCCGCCCGTCTTCGCGCAGTGGTTCCAGACGCGGGGCTGGACGCCGCACCCGCACCAGTTGGCGATGCTGGCCGCGGCCCGGGCCGGGCGCTCGGCACTGCTGATTGCGCCCACCGGCGGTGGCAAGACGCTCGCCGGCTTCCTGCCATCGCTGATCGAGTTGGCGGCGGTGCAGCCTTCGGGCCTGCATACGCTCTATATCTCGCCGCTCAAGGCGCTGGCCATCGACGTCCACCGCAACGTCGAAATTCCCATTGCCGATATGGCGTTGCCGATCCGTGCCGAAACGCGCACGGGCGACACGCCGTCGGCCAAGCGAGCGCGTCAGCGCCGGAAGCCGCCGCAGATTCTGATGACGACGCCGGAATCGCTGGCCTTGTTCCTCTCCTATCCCGAAGCACCGCAGATTTTCGGCAATCTCGCCTGCATCGTCATCGACGAGCTGCACGCTCTGGCCAATACCAAGCGCGGCGACCTCTTCGCATTGGGACTGGCGCGGCTGGGCGGCCTGGCGCCGGCGGCGCGCCGGGTCGGCCTTTCGGCCACCATCGCCGACCCTGACGGCCTCGCGCGCTGGCTCGGCTCGGGCATGGACCGGCCGGTGATGACCATCAAGGGTCCAAGCGGCGCGGCGCCCGATATCTCGATCATGACGCCCGCGGCGCGCATTCCGTGGTCCGGCCACATGGCGCTGCACGCGATGCCGGAAGTCTACGCGGCGATCCGCGCCGCGCGCACGACCATCGTCTTCGTCAACACGCGGGCGCAGACCGAGCTGGTGTTTCAGGCGCTGTGGCGCCTCAACAACGACAACCTGCCGATCGCCCTCCATCACGGCAGCTTGGCGCCGGAGCAGCGGCGCAAGGTGGAGGCGGCAATGGCGGCCGGCAAGCTACGCGCCGTCGTCGCCACCTCGTCGCTCGATCTCGGCGTCGATTGGGGCGAGGTCGATCTGGTCATCCAGGTCGGCGCGCCGAAGGGCGCGACGCGCCTGCTGCAGCGCATCGGCCGCTCTAATCACCGCTTCGACGAGCCGAGCCGTGCCATCCTGGTGCCGGCCAACCGTTTTGAGATGCTCGAATGCCGCGCCGCGATCGAGGCGATCCGTGCCGACGAGCTCGACGGCGACCCGCCGCGCACCGGCGGGCTCGACGTGCTGGCGCAGCATATTCTGGGCCTTTCCTGCTCGCGGCCCTTTCATGCCGACGATCTCTATACCGAGGTGACATCGGCCGCACCCTACGCAGGGCTCAGCCGCGGCGATTTTGACGAGACGCTCGCATTCGTCGCCACCGGCGGCTACGCGCTGCGTGCTTATGATCGCTATCGCCGCATGCGCCAAGACGAGGACGGGCGCTGGCGCGTGGCGAACGGCCTGGCGGCGCGGCAATACCGCCTCAATGTCGGCACCATCGTCGAGGCGCCGATGCTCGATGTGCGCCTGCGCAACAATCGCCGCCTCGGCCAGATCGAGGAATATTTCATCCAGTTCCTGGAACTCGGCGACACCTTCATGTTCGCCGGCCATGTGCTGCGCTACGAGGCGATGCGCGAGACCAGCGTCATCGTCAGCCGCAGCTCCGGCGAGACGCCGAACGTGCCGGCCTATGCCGGCGGCCGCCTGCCGCTGACGACGCAGCTGTCGCGTCGCGTGCGCGGGCTGCTCGAGGATCAGGCCGGCTGGCGCGAATTCTCAGCCGATGTGCAGGAATGGCTGCGCTTGCAGCGTCTGCGCTCGCTGCTGCCGCGCCGCGAGGGGCTGCTGATCGAGAGCTTCCCGCGCGGCCGCAAGCATTTCCTCGTCGCTTATTGCTTCGAAGGCCGCAACGCGCACCAGACGCTCGGCATGCTGCTGACGCGCCGCATGGAGCGGATGGGCCTGAAGCCGCTCGGCTTCGTCGCCACCGACTACGTGATCGCGGTCTGGAGCCTGCGTCCGGCGGTGCGCTTCGATACATTGTTCGATCAGGACATGCTCGGCGACGACTTGGAAGCCTGGATGGCCGAATCGTCGATGCTGAAACGAACCTTCCGCAACGTGGCGGTGATCGCCGGCCTGATCGAGCGCCGCCATCCGGGCGAGGAAAAGACCGGCCGCCAGGTCGTCTTCAGCTCGGATCTGATCTACGACGTGCTGCGCAAGCACGAGCCCGGTCACGTTCTGCTGCGGGCGACGCGCGCCGACGCGGCCTCCGGCCTCACCGACGTGCGGCGGCTCGCCGACATGCTGGCTCGCGTCAAGGGACGGATCACGCATCGCGCCTTGCGCCGCGTCTCGCCGCTGGCGGTGCCGGTGTTGCTTGAGGTGGGCAAGGAATCCGTCTACGGTGCCGCCATCGATTCACTCTTGGACGAGGCGGCGCAAGAGCTGATCGCCGAGGCGACGGCCGAGGAAGCGGATGATGGCGTCGCCGAATTGCCGCTTGGGCCCCCGGTCGGCGGCGACCGCTAGGTGACGCGCGATCGGGGCGGCAATAGAGGCGCAGGAATGGGGGCGCGGGTCACGGTCAATCAGGCGGGGCTGCTGGCCGATCCGGCGGGCGCGCTGGTCTGGCCGGAGCACCGATGCCTGGTCGTCGCCGACTTGCACCTCGAAAAGGGGTCGAGCTACGCGGCGCATGGCCGCATGCTGCCGCCCTACGACACGCGAACAACACTGGCGCGGCTCGCCGCGCTCATTCGCCACTATCGGCCGAGCCGAGTCGTCTGCCTGGGTGATTCCTTCCACGATCGTAAGGCGGCCGCGCGGCTGCCCGAAGGCGAAGCCGCCCAACTCAAGCGCCTCGTCGTCGCGCAGCGCTGGACATGGATTGCCGGCAATCATGATCCCGTTCCGCCCACCGCGTTCGGCGGCGAAATCGTCGATGAGCTGACGCTCGGTCCGCTCTGCTTTCGCCACCAACCGGTCGCGCGCGAGCATGCGGCCGGCGAGGTGTGCGGGCATCTGCACCCCAAGGCGGCACTGTCGGTGCGCGGCCGGCGGATCAGCGGACCGTGCTTCGTGACCGACGGCCGGCGCATCGTGCTGCCGGCGTTCGGCGCTTATGCCGGCGGACTCGACGTGCTCGATCCGGCGATCGCGTCGCTGTTCGGCCGCGGCGGCTTCCGCGTCTTGATGCCGGGGCGCGATCGCGTCCATGCCTTCACGCGCGACCGGCTGAGCGCATTCTCTGGAACCAACCGGCTGGCTGCGCCGCAGGTTGGGGCATAGCGGTGGGCGACAAGCAGGCGCGCCCGCGACCGAAAGTCGCCGCGATCGGCGAATGTATGATCGAATTGTCGCCGCGCGAGCGCGGCCTGCTCGGCCTCGGCTTCGGCGGCGACACGCTCAACACGGCCGTCTATCTCGCGCGGCTCGGCGTCGCTGTCGACTACGTGACCGCGCTGGGCGACGACGGGTTCAGCGAGCGGATGCTTGCGGCCTGGCGGGACGAGGGCGTCGGCACCGGCCTGGTCGTCCGCATGCCGGGGCGGCTGCCGGGCCTCTACATGATCGAGGTGGATGCGCGCGGCGAACGCCGCTTCCATTACTGGCGGCAGAATGCGCCGGCACGCGAGCTGTTCGCGCTGCCGGAGACGGAACGTATTGTCGCTGCGCTGGCCGGCTACGATCTGATCTATCTTTCGGGCATCAGTCTTTCGCTGTATGGCGAGAAAGGCCGCGCCGTCCTCTTCGCTGCGCTCGACCACGCGCGACGCCGCGGCGGCCGTGTCGCCTTCGATTGCAATTATCGCGCGCGTAGCTGGCCCACGGCCGATGCGGCACGGGCCGCGATTACTGAAATGCTGAGGCGTGTCGACATCGTGCTCACCGGGCTCGATGACGAGCGCGCGCTGTTCGGCGATGCGGATGGCCCCGCCGCGGCGCGCCGCCTGCGTACGGCGGGAGTCGCCGAGATCGTCGTCAAAGACGGCGATGCGGGCGCCTATGTCGTAGCAGATAGCGTCGACCGCATGGTCGTGGCGGAGCCGGTGGCGCGCCCGGTCGACACCACGGCGGCCGGCGATTCCTTCAACGCCAGCTATCTCGCGGCGCGGCTTGCCGGAGGCGCGCCGCTCGACGCTGCACGCGCCGGACATCATCTGGCAGCCGCGGTCATTCAGCATCCGGGCGCCATCATCCCGCGCACGGCGATGCCGGAACTCTTCGCCGCGCCGGCGCGTTCGCGCATGATGGGGCGCGAATGAAACGACGAGTCAAAAAAACAACCGCGACCAAGTTTGCTGCTGCGTGGCGGGCGCTCAAGGCGCATCACCAGAAAATAGAGAGCTGGGAGATGCGTAGGCTTTTCAGAATATCTCCATCGCGATTTCCGCGATTCTCGATTCGCCTCGGCGATCTGCTGCTCGACTACTCGAAGAACCGCATCACACCGGACACGATGCGGTTGCTGTATGCGCTCGTCCGGGCCGCCGATGTCGAGGGCTGGATCGGCCGTATGTTCGCCGGCGAGCGGATCAACACCACCGAGAACCGTCCGGCGCTGCACGTGGCGCTGCGTAGTCGCGCCGCCGACCCGATCCTCGTCGATGGCCATGATGTGATGCCCGGCGTAACGGCCGCGCTTGCCCGCATGCGCGGCTGCGCCGCGGCCGTGCGCGAGGGCCGTTGGCTTGGTCATGGCGGGCGGCCGATCAACGCCGTGGTCAATCTCGGCATCGGCGGGTCCGATCTCGGCCCGCGCATGGTGACCGATGCATTGGCGCCCTACGCCCACAAGACGCTCAGGGTGCGTTACGTGTCGAATGTCGATGGCGCCGATCTCACCACTGCCCTCGCCGATCTCGAGCCGGCCACGACGTTGTTCATCGTCGCCTCGAAAAGCTTCACGACGCAGGAGACGATGACCAACGCCGCGTCGGCCCGTGCCTGGCTGCTTGCCACACTGCGCGACGAGGCCGCAATGGCGCGCCATTTCCTCGCCGTCTCCGCCGACGGCGACGCGGTCCGCCGCTTCGGCATTCCGGCGGAAAATGTCTTCCCCATCTGGGACTGGGTTGGCGGCCGCTATTCGTTGTGGTCGGCGATCGGCCTGCCGATCATGATGGCGATCGGTCCCGAGCATTTCGACCGCCTGCTCGACGGCGCGCACGTGATGGACCGCCATTTCCGCGAGGCGCCGCTCGCGGACAACATGCCGGTGACGCTCGCCCTGCTCGGCATCTGGTACGTCAATTTCTTTGGAATGCGGGCGCATGCCGTGTTGCCCTACGATCACGGGTTGCGCCATCTGCCGGCTTACCTGCAGCAGGCGGAGATGGAAAGCAACGGCAAGGCGGTCCGCCGCGACGGCGCGCCGGTCGGTTGCGCGACGGCGCCCATCGTCTTCGGCGAGGCGGGCACCAGCGGCCAGCATGCCTTCTACCAACTTCTCCACCAGGGTACGGAGATCGTCCCGGCTGATTTCATCGCGCCGGCCGAAAGCGCCTATGCCATGGGCGATCACCACGAGATTCTCCTCGCCAATTTTCTGGCGCAGGGCGAAGCCTTGATGGTGGGCAAGACGGCGGCGGAGGCGCGTGCCGAGCTGGTGGCGGCGGGGCTGTCCGGCGTGGCGCTTGCGGCGTTGCTGCCGCACAAGGTCTTTCCCGGCAATCGGCCATCAAGATCTTCGTTCAGGGCGTGATCTGGGGCGTAAATTCCTTCGATCAATGGGGCGTCGAGTTCGGCAAACAGCTCGCCGCCCGCATCTTGCCCGCGCTGCGCGGGGCGCCGGCGGCGCGACCGCACGATAGCTCGACGACCGCACTCATGGCCTATTGCCGGGCCCTGCGGCGCGGCCCCACCAGCGGGAGACAATAGGAGATATGGCGAAGCGGATCGGGATATTGACGAGCGGCGGCGACTGCGCCGGCCTCAACGCGGTCATCCGCGCCGTCGTTCAGCGCGCGGTTGAATCCTACGGCTGGCGCGTACTAGGCATCCGCCAGGGCACGATGGGCCTGATGGCGCGGCCGGTCGAGGCCGACGAACTCGATCTCGGCGTGACCAGCAGCATGATATTGCGCCAGGGCGGTACGATCCTCGGCACGACGAACAAGGGCGATCCCTTCGCCTTTCCGATGGCCGACGGACGCACGCTCGATCGTTCGAACGAGGTGATCGAGGGATGCCGCCTGCTCGGGCTCGACGCGCTGATCGGCATCGGCGGCGATGGCAGCTTTGCGATCTTGCGTCGGATGGCGCAGCAAGGCGGCATCAACCTGGTGGGCATTCCGAAGACGATCGACAACGATCTCGGCCTCACCGAGTCATCGATTGGCTACGACACGGCGGTGGCGGTGGCGACCGAGGCGCTCGACCGCTTGCAGCCGACGGCGGCGAGCCATAGTCGCGTTATGATCCTCGAAGTCATGGGACGCGACGCCGGCCATATCGCCATCGCCGCCGGCATCGCCGGCGGGGCGGACGTCGTGCTGATCCCGGAAATCCCGTGGACGCTCGCCCATGTCAAGGCGAAGATCGAGCGGATCAAGGCGCAGGGCCGCAATTTCGCGCTTGTCGTCGTCGCCGAGGCGGTCAAGACCGAAGAGGGGCAGGCCGTCACCAGCAACATTTCGGCCGAGCAATTGCGCTATGGCGGGGTCGGCCACCGCGTCGGCGCGGCGATCGCCGGTGCAACCGGCGCCGAGACCCGCGTCATGGTCCTCGGCCATGTGCAACGCGGCGGCCCGCCGACCGCGAACGACCGGCTGCTCTCCTCGGCCTTCGGCGTTTACGCGGTCGATCTGATCGCAGCCGGCAAATTCGATCGCATGGTCGCCTGGCGCAATCGCGAAATCGTCGACGTGCCGATCGCCGAGGCGATTGCGCATTATCAGGCGGTCGATCCCAACGGTACGCTGGTGCGCACGGCGCGCGGGCTCGGCATCTGCCTCGGCGACCGGCCGTAGCGCCGCGACCCGACTGCGCCGTCAGTGCAGAACCGACCTGAGCTGCGTCTGAGAGGCGCGGACGATATCGTCGGCCTGGCGCTGGCGATCGAGCATGTCGACGATCTCCTTGCGGCTGCGGTCGGTCTTCTCCTGCTGCGCTTCGACTTCCTTTTGCTCGATGCTCTGATAGAGCTGTTCGAGCCGTTGGCGGCGCTCGCCGCGCGTCAGGGCGCCGGCATCGATCTGCGCGGTCATCGCCCGGTCTTCGACGATGATCGCGCGGTAGAGTGTCGGGACCGCGCTAAGCGGGATGACATGATCCTCGACACCGCGGTAGACGCAATCGCGGAACGGCCGCTCGTTGGGCGCAAGGCGCCGCTCTTCGTCGCCCAGCGAGCTGGAAAGCTCGTATTTGTTGCTCGCCGCGCATTGCTCGATCGCGGCGTTGAGTCGCGTCGTCGTCGTCTCCATCGGCTGGCTCGTCGCGCAGCCGGCAAAGGCAAATGCGATAATCGCGGTCGGACCCATCCTGCGCATGGCCAACTCCCCGCTATCAGTTTCCAACAGGCTACGCGCATACCGATAGCGAGGCAAATGCGGCATGCAGCACAGAGAAGGCTCGCGCGATATCGCTTGGTTACGTTTCACCGGCCTGCGATTACGTTTCACTCAAAGTCGATGTGTTATGCGCAAATTGCGCATTTGACTTAACGCGCGCCGGGCGCTTCAAATGCCGCCCTGCGCCGCGGCGCCTCGATCCCCGATCGATCCTGGCGCGTGCGGCGCGCGAGCGGCCGCGATCGTCAGAACGACCGGTTGCCTCGCGCGAGCGATTTCGATCGTCAGAACGATCGCTGCCGCTCGCCATCGCAACACGATCGGTGGACGGCCTAAGGGTCCATGAAGAAGCGCGGCAGAATCGTCGTCGTCGGTGCCGGCCCGGTCGGGCTCATCACCGCACTGGGCCTCTCGCAACGCGGCGTCCCGGTTACCGTCATCGAAAGCGAACCCGCCCTGACCCACGATCTGCGGGCCGGCAGCTTCCATCCGCCGACTCTCGAGATGATGCAGCCGCTCGGTGTGACGCAGCGCATGCTCGAGCTCGGCATAAAGGTGCCGCGTTGGCAAATTCGCGATCGCCGGGACGGCGTCATCGTCGAATGGGATCTCGGGCTGCTGGCGGACGAAACCCCCTATCCCCATCGGCTGCATCTCGAGCAGCACCGGCTGACCCCGATCGCGCTCGAGCTCCTGCGCAAGTTTCCGAGCGCCGAGGTGCTGTTTTCGACGTCGTTCGTCGCCGCAACGCAGGCGCCCGACGGCGTTACCGCGACAGTTGCAGGGCCGGACGGCGAGCGGACGATCGCCTGCGATTACCTGGTCGGCGCCGACGGCGGGCGTAGCGCAGTGCGCAAGAGCCTGGGCGTCGGATTCGAGGGGTTTACCTGGCCGGAGCGATTCCTCGTCGTCAGCACGACCTGCGACCTCAAGCCGTATGGTTTTACCGAGAATGCCTATATCGCCGATCCCGACGAGTGGGTGGCGATCTTCAAGATGCCGCATAGCGGTCCGCCCGGCCTGTGGCGCGTCGTCTTTCCGACCGACCCCAATGTGCCGGAGGAGGATGTGCTCGCGGAGCCGTTCTGCCGCCGGCTCGTCGATGGTTTCCTGCCCGAGCGCGGCGATTATGAAATGCCGTATCGCAGCTGCTACAAGGTGCATCAGCGCGTCGCCGGCCGCTTCCGAATTGGACGCATCGTGCTGGCCGGCGATGCGGCGCATGTCAACAATCCGTTGGGTGCGCTTGGCCTCAATAGCGGGATTCACGACGCCGTCAATCTCTACCCCAAGCTCGCGGGCGTGTGGGCCGGGGAGGCGGACGCTTCGCTGCTCGATGTCTACGAGCGACAACGCCGCCAGGTGACGGTCGAGTTCATTCAGGAGCAGTCCGTGCGCAACAAGCGCTTGCTTGAGGAGCGCGACCCGAAGATACGCAAAGAGCGGCTGGAGGAGGTGCGCCGGATCGCCGCCGATCCGGTCGCGGCGAAGAAGTTCCTGATGGCCTCGTCGATGATCGCCAGTGTCCGACGCGCAGCGGAGATCGCGTAGCCGCCGCCTACACCGTGGCGACGATCAGGCGGCCGGCAGCGTGCGGATGGGCGAACACCGCGAGCGGCACGGCGAATACCTCTTCGAGGCGATGCGCGGTCAGCACGGCCGCCGGTACGCCGCTGGCGACGAGGCGGCCACGATCGAGCAGCGCCACCTCGTCGGCGAAGCGTGCGGCGATGTTGAGGTCGTGCAGAATGACGACGATGCCGATACCCCGTGCGGCGAGATTGCGGGCCTCCGTCAGGATCGCGACCTGGTGCGAGAGATCGAGGCTGGCAGTGGGTTCGTCGAGCAGAAGATAGGCGGCAGGCTCTCCGGCCCGCGCCGCGGACGGCCAGATTTGCGCCAGCACGCGGGCAAGCTGCACCCGTTGCTGCTCGCCGCCGGATAGCGAGAGGTAGGAGCGGTCCACAAGCTGCAGGACGTCGGCCGCGCGCATGGCGCCGATGACCGATTCGGCCGGGTCGGCCTTGCCCTCGTGCGCTGCAAGGCCCATCTCGACGATTTCGTGCACGCGAAATTCGAAGGCGAGCGTGCTGTGCTGCGGCAGCACGGCCCGCCGGCGCGCCAAGGCCCGCCACGGCCACGCCGTTACCGCGCGGCCGTCGAGTAGCGCCTCGCCGCCGGTCGGCGCGAGGTCGCCGGCTAGCAGCTTGAGCGCTGTCGTCTTGCCGGCGCCGTTCGGCCCCACCAGCGCCAGGATGCGTCCGGGCGCCGCCGCGAGGCTGACCCCGCGCAGCAGGCCGCGGCCGCGCACCGTGTAGCTTGCGCCGCGCAGCGCGAGCATCAACCCCTCGCCAACGTGTCGCGGCGTATGAGCAGCGCGATGAAGAACGGCGCGCCGATGGCGCCGGTGACTAGGCCGATCGGCAGCTCGGCCGGCGCGATGACCGTGCGTGCGACGAGATCGGCTGCGAGCAGCAACGTGGCGCCAAGCAGCGCCGCTCCCGGCAGCAGGATGCGATGGTCCGGGCCGACCAGCAGGCGCACGAGATGAGGTACGACCAAGCCGACGAACGCGACAACGCCGCTGGTCGCGACGCTGGCGCCGACCGCAAGTGCAACCAGGACCACCACGAAGCGGCGCAGCCGCGCGGACTCGATCCCGGCGTGGCCGGACTCGGCCTCGCCGAGGAGGTAGACGTTGAGGGGAACGGCGAGCCGCAGCGCGAGGGCGGTCGCTGCGCCGATCAGCAGCAGCACCGGCAGCAGCGATGCCCACGCCGCGCCGCCCAGGCTGCCCATCCGCCAGAAGGTGAACATGCGGAGCTGCTGGTCGTTGCTGACAAAGACAAACAGCCCGATTCCGGTCTCGGACAAGGCGTTCACGGCGATGCCGGCGAGCAGCAGGGTCATGGCGGTCGTGTGACTGCTCGCCCGCGCCACCTGAAACACGATCGCCACGGCGGCAAGGCCGCCAGCAAACGCGGCAAGGGGTAGTGTCAATGGGCCGGCAAGCCCTGCCGTGACCGGCGCGATGGCGCTGCCGGCAACGATGAGCGCGACAGCGGCGAGCGCGGCACCGCTCGAAACGCCGATCAGGCCGGGATCGGCGAGCGGGTTGCGGAAGATCGCCTGCATCAGCGCCCCGGCGACCGCCAGACCCGCGCCGACGACCATGGCGAGCGCCACGCGCGGCAGCCTTACGCTGGTGAGGATCATTGCATGACCGAGATCGACCGACGCCGCGTCGCCGATGCCGATTGCGGCGAAGGCGAGGCGCAGGATCGTCGCCGGCGGAATGGCGGTGGCGCCGACGGCGAGACCGAGTCCGGCGGCCATTCCCAGCGCGATCGCCAGCAGAAGGAGAGTCGGCGTGCGCCGCCGGCGCCGGGACAGGGCGGCAGTTCGGCAATCGGCAATCATCAGCGCTCGGGCGTCCATTTGGCGCCGAGCGGCAAGTCGGGATGCAGCAGCAACGCCAGCCCGCGCGCCGTCTGCGCCGTGCGCGGCCCGAAGCCGAGCAGCGCCAGCGAGTCCATCTCGGCGATGCGTCCGTTGCGCGCCGCCGGCGTCGTCGCCACGCCGGGCAGGCGGCGGACCGAGTCGAGCCCGCCCAGCGTTGTCGTCGAATGCGACGGCAGCAGAATCACGTCCGGCGCGGCGGCGATGACGGCCTCGGCCGTCATCGGCCGGTAGCCGTCATATGCCGTGACGGCGTTGGCGCCGCCGGCCAGCGCGATCATCGCGTCCGCCGCGGTGTCGCGCCCCGACACCATCGTCGAACCCTGGCCGGCCGCCAGGATGAACAGGACTCGTGGCCTTTGCGCTACGACGGCCAGCGCTTGGCCAAGCGCGACAAGATCGGCCCGGACCTGCGCCGCGAGCGCAGCGCCCGGCGCCGGTAGAGCGAGGGCAGTCGCCACGCCGCGGATGCGTGCTTCGATGCCGGGCATGTCGTGGCTATTGGGCAACACGAGCATGGTCACCCCGGCGCCGCGGAGCTGGGCGACCGCCGCGGGCGGCCCGGCATCCTCGGTGAGGAGAACGAGAGTCGGTCGGAGCGACAGCACGCCTTCGACCGACAATGTGCGCATGTAGCCAACCTGCGGCAGCGCCTTGGCCGCGGCGGGAAATTGGCTCGTGCTGTCGACGCCCACGAGATGCCGCTCGGCGCCGAGGGCGAAGACGATTTCGGTCAGCGTCCCGCCGACCGCGACGACGCGCGCGGCGTCGCGCGCGACGATCGTCGTGCCGGCGGCATCGACGCTGGCATGCTGCGCCGGCGCCGCGTGCGGCGCCCCGACCAAAGCCAATCCGGCGAGCCACAGGATCGGTAGGCGACGCCTCATGCGGCGCGCTCCGCCACCGCCAGGTCGGCCGCAAGGTCACGCCAAGCCTCGAGCTCGGGGTTGCCCGGCTTGCGCTTGCCGAACAGCATGGCGATAACGGCGCCGCTCGCGTCGAACGCCTCGACCGAAGTGACGATGCCGTCGCTCGTCGGCTTGCGCACCAGCCAGACCGCGGCAATGCGATCCTCGCGCAGATGCAGGTTGAACTCCGGATCGAGCACGTTGAACCACGGCCCGACGGTCTTGAGCGTGGTGACGGTGCCGCTGTGAATTTGAATCGCGCCTGGATTGCCGACGAAGATCATGATCGGCAGGGCGCCGGCGGCAACCGATTCCAGGACCGTGCGCACGGCCAAGGGCGCGACCTCTTGTGCGAATTCCGGCCCGACCAGGCGGAAGGCCTTGTCGCGCTGCACGTCGAATTTGCGCAGCATGCCGAAGAAGTCGTGAGTGTCGCGCAAGTCGCGCCAAGCGCCGCGCAGGCCCGCCAGATCGATCTCGGCATCCGGCCTCGCCACCGCGGGCTCCGGCGCCGGCGCGATGGCGAGCTCGGGCGACTGCCCCGAATTGCGGCAGCGGGAGACGAGTTGATCCCAGGCGCCGGCATCGGTGTCGGCGGTGGCGTAGATCTTGTGCACCGCCTGGCCCGATGCGTCGAAGAACTGCAGGCTGCGGCGGGCGCCGCTTGCCGTCGACTCGACCACCGCGAAGCCGAAATGCCACTGCTTGAGAAAAAGGCGCAGGTCGATGTCAGGTCCGAGCACCAGCCCCATAGGACCACTCACCGACACGTCTTTGTAGGTGCCGTAGCGCTCATGCACGGCCTGCTCGTTGCGGGTGAGCGCCATCACGCGGCCGAGCGTCGGTACCTGCTTCAGAAGATCGCCCCACGGCCCCTGCAGGCGGATGGCGGTCGTGCCGCAGCCGGTTGCGACCAGCTCGGCTTCGCTGGTGCAGAGCGTCTTGGCCGCGTCGCGGATGCGCAGCTTCGGGTTGGCCACACGGACCGCGGACCAGCGGCGCGCCAGCTCGGCCGCAGATGTCGCGGATGACGGGGATGCAGCGGACATGGACATGATGGACCTCTCGTCTAGCCGTTGAGTTGAAAACGCACGGGTATCTCGACCCAGGCTTCGATCGCCGTACCGTCGCGAAGCGCAGGCTCGAAGGCCCAGCCGCGCGCCGCCTGCAATGCCGCCTGATCGAGGAGGGCGATGCCGGTGGCATGCCACAGCGTGACGTCACGCGACGTGCCGTCGGGCGCGATGAGGACGCGGATAACGGCCGTGCCCTCTTGCTGGAGAACGACCGCCCGGCGTGAATAGATCGCCGGACGCGGCGGTTCGCGGTAGCGGGGATTGGTGATGACCGGAACCTCGATCGGCCCCATGGTCGGCGCACCCGCCGAT
>JACQDQ010000233.1 GCA_016201015.1 Pseudomonadota bacterium
CCTCGAGACGCGGCCGCCGAATCTCGAAGGGGTCGGCCAGGTGACGATGCGCGACCTCGTGAAGAACTGCCTGCGCATGCGGCCGGAGCGCATCATCGTCGGCGAGGTGCGCGGCCCCGAGGCCTTCGATCTCCTGCAAGCGATGAACACCGGCCATGACGGTTCGATGGGAACCATCCATGCGAACAGCCCGCGCGAGGCGGTGTCGCGCATCGAGAACCTGATCGCCATGGGCGGCTTCAACCTGCCGGCCAAGACCGTGCGCGAGCAGATCGCCAGCTCGGTACAGGTGATCATCCAGGCGCAGCGCCTGCGCGACGGGTCGCGCAAGATCACGCATGTGACGGAGATCGTCGGCATGGAAGGCGATGTCGTCACCATGCAGGACCTTTTCATCTACGAGATGAAGGGCGAGGATGCGCAGGGCCGCATCATCGGCGAGCACAAGCCGACCGGCCTCAGGCCGAAATTCTGGGACCGCGTGCGCTATTTCGGCATGGAGCGCGAATTGGCGCAGGCTTTGGAGCAGTCCGGTGCCGCAGCTTGATCCCGCCCTGCTGAGCTCGCCGGTCGTCCTCGCCGGCCTTGTCGCCGGCGTTATCGTCGTCATGTCGATGATCGTTGCCGCTGTCGTTGCGGTGCGCGTCGGTCCGCGGGCCCGCCTGCGCGATCGGATGGCGGGGGTGGCCGGTACCGGGCGCCAGGCCACCGCGGCCCGGGAAATCGCCGCCCGTCAGTCCAAGCTGATCCAGGGCAAGGCCAAGGATCTCGCCACTTCGGGCCGGCAGGCGCAGCGGCGAATCGCCCTGCGTCTGATGATCGAGCAGGCCGGGATGACGACTTCGCCACAGAGCTTCTATATCTGGAGCCTCATCTCGGCGCTGATGGGCACGGCGCTCTATCTGCTGCTCGGCTACCCGCCGGCGGGCGCGGTGCCGACCGCGATCTTCATGGGCCTCGGTTTTCCGCGCTGGATGATCAAGCGCAAGGCGAAGAAGCGCCAGCGGCAATTCACCGCGTTGTTCGCCGACGCCATCGACGTCATCGTGCGCGGCATCCGCTCCGGCCTACCGGTCGGCGAATGCCTCAACATCATCGCCCGCGAGAGCCCGGAGCCGGTCGGCGGCGAGTTCCGCCTGCTGATCGAGAGCCAGCGCCTCGGCATGACGATGAAGGACGGGCTCGACCGCTCCGTGCGGCGCATGCCGTCGGCCGACATGAAGTTCTTTGCCATCGTCCTCACGCTGCAGCAGCAGACCGGCGGCAACCTGGCCGAGACTCTGTCCAATCTGTCGGGCGTGCTGCGTGCCCGCAAGAAGATGCAGGACAAAGTTCGCTCGATGTCGGCCGAGGCGCGCATGACGGCAAGCATCATCGGCTCGCTGCCGTTCATCCTCTCGTTCATCATCTATCTGATGAATCCCGAGTACATCTCGCTGCTGTGGACCGATCCGACCGGCGTCATGATTACCTATTTCGGCCTGGGTTGGATGTCGATCGGCATCTTCGTCATGAAGCAGATGGTGAGCTTCGAGATATGAACGACGGCGCATTCATCCAAGGCCCCACGCTCGTCGCCCTGATGATGGGCTTGCTCGCGTTCATCTCGATCATCGGGCTGTGCCTGCCGTTCCTCCAGCCCGACCTCATGAAGTCGCGCCTGAAGCGCATCGCCGACCGGCGCCGGGAACTCTCCGAGCAGCAGCGCGCGCGCCTCAACGCGGTCGGCGCGGCCCGGCCGTCCTGGCGCCAGCAGACCAAGCGCATGAGCCTGATGAAGGCGGTCATCGAGCGCCTTAACCTGCGCCAGATGATGGATCAGCCGGGGTTGCGGAAGAAGCTTCTGCAGGCCGGCTGGCGCGGCACCGGGCCGCTGATCACCTTCACCTTCCTGCGGCTGGTGCTGCCGCTCGGCGGCGCCGGGGTCGCCGCGCTGTTCGTGTTCGGCTCCTCGAACCCGCGGCTGACGGTGTTGATCAAGCTCGTGATCATGCTGCTGGCTGCCGCCATCGCCTACTATCTGCCGAACATCCTGCTCGCGAACGCCATCGTGAAACGGCAAAAGGAGATGCAGCGCGCCTTTCCCGACGCGCTCGACCTCATGGTGATCTGCGTCGAATCGGGCCTGTCGGTCGAGGCGGGGTTCGGCAAGGTGTCGAGTGAAATGGGGCCCGATGCGCCGGTGATCGCCGAGGAGTTCGGCCTGACCAACGCGGAGCTCGCCTATTTGAGCGACCGCCGCCTGGCGCTCGAGAACCTGTCTGATCGGACCGGTCTGCAGACCGTCAAGTCGTTCGTCACCGCGCTCGCGCAATCGGAGAAGTACGGCACGCCGGTCGCCGTGTCCCTGCGCGTGGTGGCGCAGGAGAACCGCGATTCGCGCATGTCCAGGGCCGAGGAGAAGGCGGCCTCGCTGCCCGCCAAGCTCACTGTGCCGATGGTGCTGTTTTTCCTGCCGGTCCTGTTCATGGTGCTGATTGGACCGACCATCATTCAGGCGCTGCGCGCCGTCAAGGGGGGGTAGTGCGCGGCTGAGCCGGCGACGGCGCCGCGGCTGGGCGATCGCTCCGCGCCGCGGCGAGGCTGCGGTAATAGGCGAGGTTCTGCTCCGCGAGTTCCGGCGGCAGATCGTTGCGGACGATCGCTTCGGCCTGGCGCATGTTGCCGCTGAGCG
>JACQDQ010000271.1 GCA_016201015.1 Pseudomonadota bacterium
GGTCCGTGCTAGCCGACTTCCGGCTCGACTACGTCAAGACGGTGTATGCGCCTCTCGTCGATGTCGCAGAAGCCGATGTGCAAGATTGGTACGCGCATGTCGCAAATCAGGGTCTCGAAGCGCTTCGCGAAGTGACGGAACGGACCGTTGGCTGCGAAGTGCAGCGGGTGGTCGACGTGCGTTACCAAGGCCAGGGCTACGAGGTGACCATACCCTTCAGCCGTCTCTCGGACATTCCCGACCGATTCAGTGTCGAGTACCAAAAGCTGTACGGCGCGCGGCACGACGACGCGCCCATCGATGTCATCAGCTTTCGCGCCACCGTCATCGGCCGCAAGCCGAAGCCGACGCTGTCCTGGCGCCCTCGCGCCACCGGCCCGGCGCGTATGGGCACGCGCCAAGTGCGGTTGAAGGACAAGGCGCAGGAAATCGCGGTTTATCACCGTGGCGCGATGCCCGTGGGCTGGCAGGCAAGCGGGCCCTTCCTCGTCGATCAGGACGACACGACGTGCCTGGTTACCGCGGGTTGGTCGGCGAGAGTCGACGAGCAGGGAACGCTTCGCCTCGACAAGGTCAATTGATCATGCACGCGAGCATCGGCATGCGGCCGAAGGACCCGATCGAGCTGGCAATTTTCTGCAACCTCGTTGCCGCGATCACCGAGGAGGCTTGCGGGGTGTTGGTGCGGACCGCCTACACGACATTCATCAAGGAAGTTCAGGATTTCTCGGTCGCCCTCGCGACGCCCGAAGGCACCTTTTTCGCTTATCCGGGGCGCTCCGGCGTCCCAACGGCAGTCGCATTGCCGATGGAGGACGCGATCAAGGCGATCCGTGATTGGCAGCCCGGCGACATCGTCCTGGCGAACGATCCCTACACCACTGGCGGTATGGTCACCCACTCGCCCGATATGACGATGATCGCGCCGATCTTCTTCCGCGGCGAGCTGGTCGCCTTCTGTTGGAGCTTTCTCCACTCATCCGACGTGGGCGGCGCTGTTCCCGGGAGCCTCGCAGCCTCGCACGACGAAGTCTACCAAGAGGGCCTGCGTATTCCGCCGTCGAAGCTTTACAGGGCCGGTCAGTTGAATGAGGAGCTGTATGAGATCCTCATGACCAACGTGCGGATCCCCTACCAGCTTTGGGGCGATCTCCAGGCGATGATCTCGGCGTTCCGCGTCGCAACAGCGCGCCTGATCGAACTGTTCGACAAGTTTGGACGCGACCGGGCAAAGGAACTGATCGAGGAGTGCATGCCGAGGCGAAAGCGCGCGCCGTCATCGCGCGGATACCGTCGGGTACCTATCGGTTTGTCGATTACCTCGATGACGATATCGCCTCCTCCCATCCCGTGCGCATCGCACTCGCGCTGAATATATCGGGCTCCGATATCCATATCGACTTTACCGGCACCGATCCCCAGGTCATGGCGGCACTGAATCTGGCAACCGCCGGCAAGCGCTCGCACACCTGGCTCACGGTGGGGATCATGCAATTCCTGTTGACGGCAGACCGGGAAATGCCGGTGAACGGCGGGATCCTGCGGCCGGTCAGCGTCACCGCGCCGGCCGGCACCATCGTTCACGCCGTGCGGCCGGCGGCACTTGGCGGCCGCGTGGTGAGCGGCATCCGCGTGATGGATGCGACGTTCGGCGCGCTTGTCCAGGCGATCCCGGATCAAGTGCCGACCGCGGGCAGCGGCCAGGGACTACTGCCGGTGATTTCCATGCCCGCGATGGCCGACGGCACTCGCAAGGTCAATATCCTTCAGCCTTTGGTCGGCGGCACCGGCGCCAGGCCCGCGTCGGACGGATTCGATGGAACCAGCTATTCGCTCGGTTTTCTGAGAAATACTCCGGTTGAGATCATCGAAGCCGAAATGGAAGTCCTGGTGCATCGCTACCACTATGTGACCGATTCGGGTGGCGCCGGCGAGTTCCGCGGCGGCTTGGGCGTCGGACTGCGCGCCGAAGCCCTCCTTGCCGACACGACGATCGCCGTGCGCGGCGTCGAGCGGACAAGATTCGCGCCCTGGGGCGTCAAGGGCGGCGAATGCGGCAGCCTCACCCAACCGATCGTCACCAATCGCGGCCGGCCGAACGAAACACATCATCCTAAGAAGGTCGATGTGCTTCGGTTGCAACCCGGCGACACGATCGAATTTGCGACATCCGGCGGCGGCGGGTATGGCGACCCCTTGGCACGCGAGCCGGCTCTTATTGAGCGCGATGTTGCCTACGGCTACGTAAGCCGTGACAAGGCCATGTCCGCGCATGGCATTGTCTTCATGGGTGAATCGGGCGCAGTGGACGCCGAGGCTACCCGCAATAGACGGCAGCAACTTACGCGTGCCCGCAAAGGGCATCTCCCGACCGTCAATTTCTGCCGGGCACGGCAGGAATTCGACCGGATTTGGAACGAGGATGCCTATGCCGAGCTACACGCCATCCTGTCGGCTCTCTCGATCCATGCACGGGTCTACGCCAAGGGCGCGATCATGCAAGCGACGATGGCTGCGCAGGCTGCGCTCGGTTCGGCGTTGACGCGAGAGGATGTGCGACGCGGCTGGAACGGGGCAAAGCGCTCGCTTGGCATGCGG
Organism: Pseudomonadota bacterium; assembly: GCA_016201015.1. GTDB lineage: Bacteria > Pseudomonadota > Alphaproteobacteria > CACIAM-22H2 > CACIAM-22H2 > JACQDQ01. The sequence goes on from JACQDQ010000271.1 coordinate 2,599, forward strand.
GAGCCGGCTGCGACCTTGGATAAGCGCCGCGCGCTTGCCGTGAACGATGCTCACAGCGGGCGGCCCCCGCAGCCACCCGCTGCCCCAATTCTGTCGACGGCGAATGCCGGAAATCCTGGCGTCGACCCATGACCACCGCCGCAACGGACCGCGCTCGAAACCGTCAATCCTGAAATGCGCCGGAGACTGCTATGCCCGTCGTAGCGCGTATCGCCCAATTTGCCGCCGCGATGACGGTGTGGCGTCGAGATTTGCACGTCCATCCGGAGACCGCTTTTCAGGAGACGCGCACCGCCGAGTTCGTTGCCGGGAAGCTCGAGTCGTTTGGATTGCGGGCGCATCGCGGCTTGGCGCGTACGGGAGTCGTCGCAAGTCTTGAAGGCCGACGACCGGGCGGCCGGGCAATTGCGTTGCGCGCGGACTTGGACGGTCTCGACATCCAGGAGCGGAACGAATTCGCCCATTGTTCGCGAACCGCCGGCAAGATGCACGCCTGCGGCCACGACGGCCACACGGCAACGCTCCTGGGCGCAGCGCGGTATTTGGCGGAGACACGCGACTTTCAAGGCACGGTCCATTTCGTCTTCCAACCGGCGGAAGAGAACGAGGGCGGCGGACGGATTATGGTCGATGACGGCCTGTTCAAAAGCTTTCCCGCTGACGCGGTCTACGCAATGCACAACTGGCCGGGCCTGGAGGCCGGCACGTTCGCTGTCCGCGAAGGGCCGATTATGGCGGCTTACGATGTATTCGAAATCGTCGTAAAGGGGCGCGGCGCGCATGGGGCGATGCCGCACCAGGGCGTCGATCCGGTCGTCGCGGCAAGCTCACTTGTCCAGGCACTTCAGACGATCGCCAGCCGTGCGACCAATCCTCTCGATGCCGTTGTCGTCAGCACGACTCAGATCCATGGCGGTGACACCTGGAATGTGATCCCGGACCAGGTCGCCCTGCGGGGAACCACCCGCGCCTTCAAGCCTGAGCTGCAGGACCACATCGAGGCCGCGATCAAGCGAATCGCGCGGGGCGTATGCGCCGCCCATGGCGCCACCGAGGAAGTTCGCTACGAACGGCGCTATCCGCCCACGATCAATGCCTCCGAACCTACGGCCGCGGCGGTGCGCGCCGCTGTCGCGGTGGTCGGCGAGACGCATGTCGTGCACAACGTCGAACCCTCGATGGGTGCAGACGACTTCGCCTTCATGCTGCGGGTGAAACCGGGCTGCTACATTCTCCTCGGCAATGGGCCACGCGACAACGGCCGCGCCCTCCATAGTTCGCGATACGACTTCAACGACGCGATTCTGCCGGTCGGCGCGAGCTATTGGGCGCGGCTCGTCGAGCTCGAACTCGCAGAAGGGGCGTGAGGAAATGCCCGGGCGTGTGGCGCCGTCCCCAGTCGTTCGAGGGTGGCTTGACAGCGACAAGATCATAGATAACGTGTTGAATGTTTCCAAAGTTGGAGAATCGCACGATGCCGGAAGCTGCGAGGGTCGCGGAACGTCCGCGTCTGAGGCCGCGCCGGGCCCAGAAGGATCGCAGCGCCGAGACCCGCGTCGCCCTGATCGAGGGAGCCTTGGGAGCGCTTGCCGAGGTCGGGTATGCGCGGACCACGACCGCGGAGATTACGCGTCGTGCCGGCGTCACTACCGGGGCCCTGCAGCACCATTTTGGATCCAAGGAAGACTTGATCCTGGCAGTCCTCGATTACCAATTCGCGGAAGTCGTCGCACGGCTCGAGGCATTTGCCAGCCAACTCTCGGTCAAACAGCCAAAGACTTCGCAGATACACCAAGACTGGCGGGGATTCATCAAGGTCCTAAGCCAGATTTTTGGGGAAGCGCGCTATCTGGCGATCTGGGAGGTCATGCTTGGCACGCGCGCCGATTCCCATCTGCACGCCGCCGTGCTGCAGCACCGGGTGAAATCATTGGCCGTTCTCGAAGAACTTTGGATTCGCGTATTCGGGCGGTTGAGCAGCAATCGGCGCCGCGTGGCCGATCTGATGCATTTTACTCTCGCAATGATGCGCGGCTTCGTCTTCTACAGCGCTATAGAGCCCGACCCTGCCTTCTTTCAAAGGCAGTTGACGCTTCTCGAATCTTTCATCGCTTCGGCGCTCAACGCCTAGTCGCATGGCAGGCCGCGGACCGCGCGCGCGCGCGTGGCCCGCCGAAGCTGTCGAGAGTCGGCGAATGCCGACCGCTGAGTGCGACGAATGAATTCAGAGAAGGGAGGGGCTGAGATGCTCGGCTCTGCACGATCAACCGTTGTCGGAATTGCTTTGGCGATGTCGTTGGCCGTATCGGTGAATGCGGCGGAGTTGCGAATTGGCGCGCGCAACGAACTCGTCATGGATCCCCACTTCATGTGGGCAGGATTCAACATATCCTACTATGTTCAAATATACGGCACTCTACTCGACCTCGACGAGGTCGCGCAGGTGAAACCGGCGCTGGCGGTATCCTGGCGATTTGTCGATGCGACCACGTGGGAATTCAAGCTCCGCAAGGGCGTCACCTTCCATGACGGATCGCCATTTACCGCCGCGGATGTCGTGCGGCGCCCTTTACGGCCGCTCTGTCCGGAGTCAAGGAGGCGATTGCGGTTGACGACTACACGGTACGGTTTGTAACCGGGAAACCAAACCCGGTGACGCCGCACCAGATCGCCCAGCTTCCGATTCTACCAAGAAAAATTGCCGAGACGGCCACGACGGCAGATTTCAACTCGGCAAAGGCGACGATTGGAGCGGGCCCGTTCAAGATCACCCGATACCTGCCCGGAGACCGCCTAATCCTTGAGCGGTACGATGGGTACTGGGGCGCGAAGCCGGAATGGGACCGGGTGACGTTCCGGTTCATCAGCGACGACGCTGCACGAGTTGCCGCGCTGCTCTCGGGTGACGTGGATGTCATCGACTTCGTGCCGCCGACC
>JACQDQ010000230.1 GCA_016201015.1 Pseudomonadota bacterium
CCGATCTGCGCGACTTCACCCGAGGTGGATACTTTCTTCGAGCGTTTCTTCAATTCCTCGACCACGGCTGCGACCGCCGAATCGATGCCGCGCTTGAGGTCCATCGGGTTCATGCCTGCGGCCACGGCCTTCGAGCCTTCGCGCACGATCGCCTGCGCCAGCACCGTCGCCGTCGTCGTGCCGTCGCCCGCTTGGTCGCTGGTCTTGACGGCCACTTCCTTGACCATCTGGGCGCCCATGTTCTCGAACTTGTCGGCGAGCTCGACTTCCTTCGCCACCGTCACGCCGTCCTTGGTCGTGCGCGGCGCGCCGAACGACTTGTCGATCACCACGTTGCGGCCCTTGGGACCGAGCGTCACTTTCACTGCATCGGCGAGTATATCGACGCCGCGCAGCATGCGTTGTCTGGCGTCACCGCCGAAGCGTACATCCTTGGAAGCCATAGTCCTTAGTTCCTTTCGCTACACTATTGATGAAACTCAACGACAAACCGGGCCGCCGCTACGCCAGCACGCCCATGATGTCTGACTCTTTCATGATGAGCAGGTCGTCACCGTCGATCTTGACCTCGGTGCCCGACCACTTGCCGAAAATGATGCGATCGCCGGCCTTGACGCCCATCGGCTGCAACTTGCCATCCTCGCCGCGCAGGCCCGGCCCGGCCGCGACCACCTTGCCCTGCTGCGGCTTTTCCTTGGCGGTGTCGGGAATGATCAGGCCGCCTTTGGTCCGCTCTTCGGCATCGAGCGCCTTGACCACGACACGATCATGCAACGGACGAAACTTCATCCCTATCTCCTTGAGTTATGGAAGGCTGTTAGCACTCAATCGTGCTGAGTGCCAGACATCTAATGCCCCCGGCCCGGGCTGTCAATACGCCCGAACCGAAGAATAGTTTTCTGTTATTTATCAATAAGTTATGTGTTAACGCGGGAGTCGAGCCGGCGGGCCAACGTGACCATCTCGCGGCCGGCGATCAGCTGCGCCTTCGGCATGATAATGGCGCAGCGATCAAAGGGCGCACGAATGTCCTGTTCGCCGTCGAAGCCGATAACGTCGCCTTCCCGGAACTCTTCGAAGCCCTGCACCGGGCGAACGAATGATGCTTCGTTCGTCTTTGCCTTCAGCACTTCGGAAATCTCGTAGACCACGAAATCGCCGGGGACATCCGGCTCAAGATGGGCGGCAATGAATTCCTTGTCGATGACGTCGAAGGGCTTGAGGAAACGCAGCATGGTCTGAATCGCCACCCTGCCCGAGCTTGCGGCGAAATGCTGTCCGCACTCGACTAGAATTCCGATCGCCGAATTGTCCGACCGCCCGAGCCGGCCGAACTCATACATCACGCCGCCCTCGTGCTTGCTGCCGGTGGATACGATATGCGTGAGCGGCTCGCGGATCGTCGCGGCAAGTTGCACGCTCTTCTCGAGCAGCTTGTAGATCAGCATCGGCCGCACCGGAAACGTCGTCGAGTGGATGTCGAAAAATCCATCCGCCGTCTCGACGAATTTACGCAGCTCGCGCGCACGCCGGACTTCCACGCTGTTGTCGGCGCTGTCGAGGATTTCGCGGCTCCATACGCGGTTGAAATCGCGGTCGACGAACCGGCTGGCGAGCGGCTTGGCCGGGTCGAAGGTCTCGTACGCCGCGACGTTGGCGAAGCTCAAGGTAAGGCTGCCGCAAGTGAGATGGACGCCTTTTTCAAACAGCCAGGCGAGCGCCGTCATGCCGCAAAATTCGTTGCCGTGGGTCAGCGCATTGATCATCACGGACGGGCCCGGGTGGGCCGATTCGAAACGATGCACGTAGTCGATGCCGACGTTCCCCCGCTTGAGACCGGAAATATCGAGCGGCAACACCTCGATCGGCGGCAGCGGCGGCGCGACGTACATGTTCACTCCTGGTGCCGTAAAGAAAAACGTCCGCCGGCGGGCCGGCCGGCGGACGTGCGAAGAGAACCGGCGGCGCTATTTCACGATGACGTAGCGCAACGGGAAAAAGTTGTCGGCAAGCTGCACCACATCGATGTTCGAACGCATCGCCCAAACCAGAGCTTGTTGATGCAGCGGGATGTGACCGACCTCGTCTTGGTGGATCTTGTGCGCCTCCAGGATCATCGCGTCGCGCTTTTCCTTATCCGTCTCCTGCTCGATCTTGTTGGCCAGCTCATCGAAACGCTTGTTCGACCAACCGCCGACATTGAACATGCCCTTCGAGCGAGCGGCATCACGCGTCTGCATGAGCTGCTCGAATACGTTGTGCACGTCGTAGGTGGCGCCGGGCGTCCAACCGAGCAAGTAGAAGCCGGTGTTGTAACCGGGACCGAGGATCTTGGCGAAGTACTTGCCGCGGGTCTGCGCCGATAGATTCACCTTGATGCCAATCCGCGCGAGCATCGCCGCGACGGCCTGGCAGATCGCTTCATCGTTGACATAGCGGTCGTTCGGGCAATCCATGCCGACGTCGAAACCGTTCGGGTAGCCGGCTTCGGCCAGTAGCTTCTTGGACTGCTCCGGATCGGGCTTGGGTCGCGCATTGAGTTTCTCGAGGAAGCCGTTGATGCCCGGCGAAACCATCAGGTCGGTCGGCGTCGCCTGGCCACGCATGACCCGCGTCTTGATCGCATCCTCGTCGATCGCCAGATAGAACGCCCGCCGCACGCGCACGTCCTTGAACGGGTTCTTGCCCTTCACGCTCGACTCTTGAAGCTCGTCGCGCACCTGGTCGAAGCCGAGGAAGATTGTCCGCAGCTCCAGCCCCTGCAGGACTTTCATGCCCTGCGTCTGCGCGACACGCGCGGTATCTTGCGGCGGCACCGTGTAGACAAAATCAACCTGGCCCGACAGCAGAGCGGCGATCCGCGTCGCATCGTTGGCGATCACCGAGAACTCTACGTCATCAAGGTTGTGCTCGGCCTTGTCCCACCAATTCGGATTGCGCACGAGCACCGTCTTCACGTCAGCCTCACGGCTCTTGAGCATGAAGGGTCCGGTGCCCATTGCATTCCGCGTCGCGAAATTCTCTTCCTTCTTGGTAAGATCGGCCGAGCGCGTGGCATTATTCTTTTCGCACCACGCCTTCGACATGATGGCAATCTGCGCCATCTTGTCGACGAAAACCGGGTCCGGGTACTTCGTCTCGCCCTCAACCGTGAGATTGTCGACCTTTCGCGCTTCCTTGAACGAGGCGAAGTAGCCGCGCATGTTGGAGCCTTCGCCGTTGGCGCGGCCGATCGAGAAGACGACGTCGTCGGCGGTGAATGGCGTGCCGTCGTGCCATTTGACATTGGGCCGCAGCTTGAATCGGATCACGGTCGGCGAGGTCTGCGACCATTCGGTCGCCAGCGCGGCTTCGAGCTTGAGGTTGCGGTCGCGTCGCACCAGCGGCTCGTAGACGTTGAGCATGAACGTCAGCAGGAACGTCTCGTTCCGCGCATACGGATCCATGGAGTTCACGTCGCCGTCGTTGGCGAAGCGAAATGTCTTGGCGTCGACGGCACCCGCCAACGCGATCAAGGCGACGGCCGTCAGCGCGGCCGCACGAAAATTGAATCTCATCGCTTATTTCTCCTCTTTTCTTTGTCCGGCTCCCTGGGCAAATGCGGGCGGCAAGCCCTGCGGCCTTCCTATGCGGAAGGATGCCTCAAGCCCGGCCGCCCCTCAAGACCGATATGCCGTCCGTGCGGGCCCACCGCAGCCGGACAAGCCGGCTACTTCACGTTGACGTAGCGCAACGGGAAGAAGTTGTCGGCAAGTTGTACCACGTCGATGTTCGAACGCATCGCCCACACGATCGCCTGTTGATGCAGCGGAATGTGGCCGACATCATCCTGGTGGATCTTGTGGGCCTCGGCGATCATCGCGTCGCGCTTCTCCTTATCGGTTTCCTGCTCGATCTTGTCGGCCAGCTCGTCGAAGCGCTTGTTCGACCAGCCGCCGACGTTGAACATGCCTATGCTCTTCTTGGCGTCGCGCGTGTGCATGATCTGCTCGAATACATTGTGAGCGTCGTAAGTCGTGCCCGGCGTCCAACCCAGCATGTAGAAGCCCGTGTTGTAGCCCGGCCCGAGAATCTTGGCGAAGTACTTGCCGCGCGTCTGCGCCAGCAGGTTCACCTTGACGCCGACCCGTGCCAACATGGCCGCCACCGCCTGGCAGATCGCGTCGTCGTTGACGTAACGGTCGTTCGGGCAATCCATGCCGACCTCGAAGCCGTTCGGATAGCCCGCCTCGGCCAGCAGCTTCTTCGCCTGGTCAGTGTCGGGGCTTGGCCGCGCGTTCATGCGCTCGACGAACCCGTTGATGCCCGGCGCCACCATCAGGTTGGTCGGCGTCGCCTGGCCACGCATCACGCGCGTCTTGATGGCCTCCTCGTCGATCGCCAGAGAGAACGCCCGCCGCACGCGCACGTCCTTGAATGGGTTCTTGCCCTTGACACTCGACTCCTGCAGCTCGTCGCGCACTTGATCGAAGCCGAGATATATTGTCCGCAGCTCCGGCCCCTGAAGAATCTTGAGGCCTTGGGTCTGACCGATGCGGCTCGTGTCTTGCGGCGGTACGGTATAGATGAAGTCGGTCTGTCCCGAGAGCAGCGCGGCGACCCGCGTCGCGTCATTGGCGATGACCGAGAACTCTACCTCGGTCAGATTGTGTTCCGGTTTGTTCCACCAGTTGGGATTGGCGACGAGCACCGTCTTCACATCGGCTTCGCGGCTCTTGAGCATGAACGGGCCGGTGCCATTGGCGTTTCGCGTCGCGTAATTCTCTTCCTTCTTCGTGAGATCGGCGGAGCGCAAGGCATTGTTCTTTTCGCACCACGCCTTGGACATCATGGCGATCTGCGTGATCTTGTCGACGAAGACCGGGTCGGGATAGGTCGTCTGAATCTCCACGGTCAAATCGTCGACTTTGCGCACTTCCTTGAACGTCGTGAAGTTGCCACGCATGTTCGAGCCTTCGCCGTTGGCGCGGCCGAACGAAAACACGACATCGTCCGCCGTGAACGGCGTTCCGTCGTGGAATTTCACGCCGGGACGGAGCTTGAACCGCCAGACGGTCGGCGACGGCTGGGACCATTCGGTCGCCAGTGCCGCCTCCCGCTTGAGGTTGCGATCATGCTGCACAAGCGGCTCATAGACGTTGAGCATGAAGCTCAGCAGGAACGTCTCTTGCCGCGAATAGGGGTCCATCGAGCTGACGTCGCCATCGTTCGACCAGCGAAAGGTCTTGGCGTCGGCCGTTCCGGCAAGCATGGCGAGGATGGCCAACGCAGCAAAATACGATCTCGCGCGCATCCTTGTTCTCCTTACGATTTCTTGAAATTGGGACATAATCGCATATCGAGGCATCAAGATGCCCCAAGACGGCGTGACCCTCAAGGACGAACGACGGCGGCGGGTGCCCTAGTGCGGTGCCGATCCAAGTCGACCCTGGCGCCGCTCGAACCGCGCACGATCTGCGGGATCGAGGCTTACGGTCAGCCGCGTCTCGCTCCCCTCGTCGGCACGAGTCAGCACTTCGCCGTGCGCATACAGCCAGGCAATCGCTGCGCCGTCGCTGCGGCCAACCGAGAGCTTGACGATTTCGCGTGTCGAAGCCAGCTTCCGGTCGATGCACTGCAACAACGCCTCGCAGCCTTCGCCGGTCAACGCCGAGACCGGCACGGCGTCTCCATTGCGGGCGGATTGGTTCAGGACCACTTCGCGACGGTCAGGCAAGAGCAGGTCGATCTTGTTCAGAACCTCGACCAAGCCGCGCTCCACCGTCTCGTGCAAGCCGAGTTCGTCGAGAACGCGATGCACGTCATCGCGCTGCGCGTCGCTCTCGGCATGGGCAACATCGCGGACGTGGAGGATGAGGTCGGCCGCGCGCACTTCTTCCAAAGTCGCACGGAATGCGGCGACGAGGTCGGTCGGCAACTCCGAGATGAAGCCGACCGTGTCCGACAGGATGATGCGGCGCCCGGACGGCGCGAGCGTGGACGAGGCGGTTGAAGAGGGTCGACTTGCCGGCGTTGGTGTAGCCCACCAAGGCGACGACCGGATAAGGGATCCGGCGGCGCGCCCGGCGATGCAGCCCGCGCGTGCGTTTTACCGCTTCGAGCTCACCCTTCAGGCGCGCAATGCGCTCGCCCAAGATCCGCCGGTCGGATTCGAGCTGGGTTTCGCCCGGTCCGGCCAGGAAGCCGAAGCCGCCGCGCTGGCGTTCGAGATGAGTCCAAGTGCGAACCAAGCGGCTCCGCTGGTAGGTGAGTTGCGCCAGTTCGACCTGCAGCCGCCCTTCGGCTGTCTGGGCGCGAGCCGCGAAGATTTCTAGAATCAGCCCCGTGCGGTCGACGACCTTGCAAGTCCAAGCCTTCTCGAGGTTACGCTGCTGCACCGGCGAAAGGACGCCGTCGATGACCACGATGCGAACGGATTCGGCGGCGATCAATCCGCCGAGGCGTTCGACCACGCCCTGACCCAGCAGCGTTGCCGGCCGATAGTCGGCGAGGCGGATGATCTCACCCTGTACAACTGACAGCTCGATCGCCCGCGCCAAGCCAATAGCTTCCGCGAGCCTTGCTTCCGGCAGGCGTGATGCCGCGCGGTTGGCCTTCAGCGTTGGATGAATGATCAGCGCCCGGACGCCGCTGGTACGGCGCCCGGACCCGTTCGTGCCGACGTCGTAGCCGCTCACATCAAGCTTCAGCGACTTCTTTGTCGCCTTCAAACAGCTGGATCTGGACGGTGGGCATTACCGTGGAAATCGCATGCTTGTAGACCAGCTGTGAGTGTCCGTCCCGGCGCAGCAAGACCGAGAAATTGTCGAACCACGTGATGATACCCTGCAGCTTGACGCCGTTCACGAGAAAGACGGTGACCGGGGTTTTGTTCTTACGGATGTGGTTGAGAAACACATCTTGGACGTTCTGAGACTTTTCTGACGTCATTTTGTGGATCCTTTTATTGGCGTTCTTGGAGCCTTGTTGCGGCCCGGGGGCCACCCATTGTCGAGTTGGTCCCGCCGACGAACCCTTGCGGGTCCATGTTAATTAAATAAGAGCGCCGCAATGATTTTACAGACCCCGTAGGAGGATTACGAGCTCGGCTAAACTCGTAATGCAGGTATGATCTGCAGACAGTTGAAATTCATCATTTTTATTAGCGTCCGGAGAAATGAGAACGCCGATGCACGTGGCGTTGGCCGCGCACTCCATGTCGATCGCCGTATCGCCAACGAACCACACCCCGGGTCCCGCCTCGACCCCGCTACCGGCGAGCGCCATATGAACCGGCGCCGGGTCCGGCTTGTCGCGCGGCGCGTCGGTCGCTCCAACCAGCCGGCCAAATAGCCGATCCCACTGCAAATGTGCAGCCTCCGACCGTAGAATCGGGCCGGTCTTGTTGCTGACGACGCCGAGATATAGGCCCTCTGCGGCCAAGGCACGCAGCGCCACATCCGCCCCGGGCATCGCTCGCAACGTCTCGAGATGGCGTTCACGGAAGCTGCGGTAGAAGATGTCGCGAGCGTCGGCCCAGTGCTGCCCAAACATTTCTGGAAACGTGTCGCGCAGGCTGCGTCGCAGTCGCGCTTTTGCCTCGTCGACCGTCCAAGTCGGCCGACCGAAGGCGGCGAAGGCCGCGTTGAGCGCCGTGGCGATCGCCGGCCAATTGTCGACGAGCGTATTGTCCCAGTCGAAGAGGATCGCCTGGGGCCGCGCCAGCCTAAGCGTCGCAGTCACGCCGACTCTGCGGCTTCGGCGCGGGTCTGGTCGCCCATATGGGCCATATAGCGCTGTCGCAGCTTGAGCGTGAGCGAGCCGGGCTTGCCGTTGGCGATCACCTGGTCATCGATCTGCGTCACCGGCAGGACGAATGAGGTGGTCGAGGTGATGAAGGCCTCGCGCGCGCCCTTGGCCTCGGCGACCGAGAACGGCCGCTCTTCGAGCTGCAGCCCCTCCCCGCGCGCGAGCTCGATCACTGCAAGCCGCGTGATGCCGTTGAGGATGGCGTGACTGGCCGAGCGCGTGACGAGCTTCGCATCGCGCGTGACGATCCATGCATTGGTCGAGCTGCCCTCCGTCACCAAGCCGTCGTCATCGACAAGCCACGCCTCGTAGGCTCCGGCCTCGCGCGCCGCCTGCTTCGCCAGGACGTTGGGCAGCAGTGACACTGACTTGATGTCGCAGCGCTCCCAACGAATATCTGGCAATGTCAGCGCCTTGACCCCGTCCTCGCCGAACTTGGCCGGTTGCGGCCGAATGCGGCGCGATGTCATGACGACCTGCGTTTCGGGTATGGCCGGGAACGGATGGTCGCGCGGCGCCACGCCGCGCGTCATCTGCACATAGATGATGCCGGTATCCACCGCGTTGCGGTGGATCACCTCGCGCATGACGAGGCTCAACGCCTGCCGTGACATCGGCATGCCGATGCGCAACTCGCGCAGCGAGCGTTCGAGACGATCGAGATGGGGCCCTTCGTCGATGATATGACCATTCCACACCGCGCAGACCTCGTACACGCCGTCGGCAAACTGGTAGCCGCGATCCTCGATATGCACCGCCGCCTGCTTGTGCGGGACGTATCGGCCGTTGACGTAGGCGATGCGAGACATGGCTTTTGTCCTTCGAGCGTCGATTCGCCGCTGAGCCGGCGCTTCAAATATACTCAAGTCGTACTGCGAACATCTTTTCCACCAGCTTCACCGATTGGGCGGTCGCCAGCAGGATGACGCGATCGCCGGGCCGCGGGACCGTATCTCCGCGCGGTATGATGACCTGCTTGCCGCGCACGATCGCGCCGAATTTGACGCCGTCAGGCAGGCGCGATTCGATGATCGGCTTGTTGACGATCGACGAGGTTTCCAACGCCTCGGCCTCGATCAACTCGCCGAATCCTTCGCGTAGGCTGTGGACCGAGCGGATGCGCCCGCGCCGCACCTGCTGCAGGATCGTCGACACCGTGATGGCGCGCGGGCTGACGACGACATCGACGCCGAACGAGGCGACGAGCGGTACGAAACTGGGGTTGTTGACCAACGTCACCGCCCGCTTGCAGCCGGCCCGCTTGGCCAGCAGCGACGCGAGGATATTGGTTTCGTCATGATTGGTCACCGCGACGACCGATTCGGCCACGCCGATATTGGCCTCTTCCAGGGTATCCGGGTCAAGAGCATCGCCGTTGAGCACGACGGTCTTGGACAACTTTTCGGCGACCAGCTCGGCGCGTTCCTTGGTGCGCTCGATGATCTTGGCCGAGACGCCGCCTTCGTCGGCCTCGATTTCTTGAGCGAGCGAGAGACCGATATTGCCACCACCCAAAATCACGACGCGGCGATGCGCCGCCTCCTCGTGCCCGAACAGCGCGAGCGCGCGATTGACGTGCGTCGTGTCCGCGACGAAATAGAGCTCATCGCCCGGCAACATTGAGTCATCGCCGGTCGGCACGAAGGCACGCGCACCGCGCACGATGCCGACGACGACGATGTTGAGATTGGGGAACAGGCCGGTGAGCTGCCGCAGCGGTGTGTTGGCGAGCGCGCAGTCGGTATCGCAGCGCACGCCGATCAACCGCACGCGATCGTCGGCCAGCGGGATCATCTCGAATGCGCCTGGAACGCGCAAACGTCGCGCGACGGCGCGGGCCACCTCGATTTCCGGGGAGATGATGACGTCGATCGGTATGTGTTCGCGACTGAAGAGCCCGGCCCAGGCCGGATTGAGATAGTTCTGCGCGCGGATCCGGGCGATCTTCGTGGGCACCTCGAACAAGACATGCGCCACCTGGCAGGCGACCATGTTCACTTCGTCGACATAGGTGACGGCGATCAAGAGCTCCGCGTTTGCCGCTCCGGCCTGCTCAAGCACATCCGGATGTCCGGCGTGGCCGACCACGCCTTGGACATCGACCGCGCTGGTGATCTTTTCGATGAGGTCGGCATTTTGGTCGACAACTGTGACGTCGTTATCCTCCTGGGCGAGGGTGCGGGCAATGTGATAGCCGACTTGGCCGGCGCCGCAAACGACAACCTTCATCGCCGGACTTCAAGAATCGAGGACGGGCGGTCGTTCGCCGGTGTGAACGCCGAGCGACTTGAGCTTGCGGTGCAAAGCCGAGCGTTCCATGCCGACGAACATCGCCGTACGCGAAATGTTGCCGCCGAAACGGGTCACCTGAGCCAACAGGTATTGGCGCTCGAACAATTCGCGTGCGTCACGCAGAGGCAGCGACATGATCTCGGCGCCGGCATCGCCGCCGAGACTCGTCGGCACCACCGCGCCGACTTCCGGCGGCAGCATGTCGGCCCGAATCGGCGATCCGGCTTCGCCCGGAGTCATGATCAGGAGCCATTCGACGATATTGCGCAGCTGGCGGACATTGCCCGGCCAGCCGTAGGCTTGCAGCGCCGCCATCGCGTCCTCGCCGATCTCGCGCGATGCCATTCCCGACGACGCCGCGGCGCGCATCATGAAGTGACGCACAAGCTGCGGAATGTCGTCGCGGCGTTCGCGCAGCGGCGGCACGCG
>JACQDQ010000231.1 GCA_016201015.1 Pseudomonadota bacterium
GTCACCGTCGACAATCCGATCGTCGCCAGCTTCTCGGCGCAAGACACCTTGACCGACCTCACCGACCGTGTCGCAAATTCGCAGTACATCAAGCCTGATATCTATTTCAAAGGTCCGTGGGCCTCGGTTCTGTGGAAGGGGCGCATCTACGGTGTGCCGCGCGATGCCAACACGTTGGCGCTTTACTACAACGCCGATATGTTCCGCGCGAAGGGCCTCGACCCCGACAAGCCGCCAAAGACCTGGACCGAGCTGGTGGCCGCGGCGGAGAAGCTGCGCGATCCGGCCAAGGGCGTCTACGGTTTCGGCTTCTGCGCTCTCCTGGGCGAGGAAGGGACGTTCCAGTGGCTGCCGATTCTCCATCAAGCCGGCGGCTCGCTCGACAAACTCGACAGCCCCGAGGCGCGAACGGCGCTGCAGTTCTGGGTTGACATGGTGAAGAACGGCCTCGCCTCGCGCGACGTCATCAACCAGCGGCAATACGAGGTCGCCAACACCTTCATGGCCGGCGGCACGGCGATGATCTTCGGCGGACCGTGGGAGCTGCCGCGCATGCAGTCCGAAGCCAAGTTCGAGTGGCGCCTGGCACTGCTGCCGGTCAAGGATGACAAGAACATCCGCGCCTCGTCGCTCGGCGGCTATGACTTCGTCATTCCGAAGGGAGCGAAAGAGGTGGACGGCGCCTTCCGCTTCATCGAGTACATGGCGCGGCCGGACATTCTCGACGCCGCCTGGAAGACCGGACGCCTGGCGCCACGTACGGACGTCGTCATGCAGAAACCCGACTGGCCGCAGGCCTATTCCATCTACCACGAGCAGCTCAACAGCGCGCGCGCCCGTGGGCCGCATCCGCAATGGCCGGAAATCTCACTGCCGGTCCAAACGGCTATTCAAGAGGCGATAACCGGCGCCAAGCCGGTCGACGCTGCTCTTCGGGACGCCGCCAAGAAGATCGCGCCGATCCTTGCCAAGACGCCGCTCTGATCGGCTGCGGGACGGCTGCCCCGCGGGGCAGCCGTCCTTAGGGCTGGCGCTTCGGCCCCGCTGAGTCGCTCATGCCGCATGCCCGCTCGCCGCTGCTGTACCTTTTCCTGTTCGTGCCGATCGCGTATCTGCTGACGCTGGTCGGCTTCCCGGTCGGCTACAACATCCTGATGAGCATGCAGCAGGTGAGCATCGGCAACATCAGCCGTCTCATCCGGCCTTTCGTTGGCTTCGACAACTACGAGCTGGTGATTGCGGATGAGGCTTTCCGAAAGGTCTTCGTCAACTCCCTGATCTTCGTCTCGGTCAACGTCGTTGCCCAGGTCGGCATTGGGCTGGCGGTGGCGCTCTTTTTCACTCTGCGCTTCCCCGCCGCGCATTTTTTGCGTGGCGTCATGCTGTCGTCGTGGATGCTGCCGGCCCTGGTGGTTGGCGCCCTTTGGAAATGGATGTTCGCGACTGAGTACGGCGTCGCCAACTATGCCCTGACCAGCCTGTGGTCCGGCGCCATGCCCGTCCATTGGCTGTCGGATCCGTCGATAGCGCTGCTGTCGGTGACGATCGCCAACATCTGGTTCGGCATGCCGTTTAGCATGATCCTGATCGCGGCGGCACTGACCGGCATTCCGCAGGAGCACTACGAGGCGGCGGCCCTCGACGGCGCCGGCGCATTCGCCCGTTTTCGCTACATCACCTTGCCGGCGATCACGCCGAGCCTGCTGGCGATCGCCTGCCTGGTCACCATCTACACGATGCGCGCGTTCGATCTCATCTTCGCGATGACTCAGGGCGGCCCGTTGCATGCCAGCAGCGTCCTGCCGCTGCTGTCCTACCAATACTCCTTCCAGCTATTCAAGTTCGGCGTCGGCGCCGCGATCGGTACCTTCGCCTTCGTCATCGTCTTCGCCGTGGCGCTCATCTACGTACGAACGCTCGACAAGGAGGCGCCGCTATGAATCTGTTGCGGCAGCCCGGCAGGAGATACCTCTGCACCCTCGCCGGCGGTCTCCTGGTCGTCGTCTATCTTTTCCCCGTCTACTGGATGTTTGCCTCTGGCTTCAAGACATCGGCCGAGATCTTCGCCAATCCGCCGTCGCTGGTGCCGCGCAATCCGACGTGGGACGCCTTCCACTTCGTCTTCGTGCGCGAGAACGTGCTCCGCTATCTCAGGAACAGCCTGATCATCGCCATACCGGTGACGCTGCTGACGCTGGTACTTGGTTCGATTGGGGCCTATGCGATGAGCCGGATCCAGTCTCGGATCGTCAACGTGGCGTTGGTCACCGTGCTGCTGCTCCAGGTATTTCCTGATGCCCTGCTGGCGACGCCGATGTTCATCATCTTTCGCAGTTTCGATATCCTGAATACCTTCGCGGCGGTGATCCTGGCCACGACGTCGAAGACGCTGGCCTTCGCGCTGGTGGTGCTCCGCCCACTGTTTAAGCAGATGCCGATCGAGTTGGAAGAAGCGTCGCTGGTCGATGGCTGCAACCGCTTCCAGACTTTCTGGTTCATTGTCCTGCCGATCATGCGCGTGGCCTTGATCGTTGTCGCCGCGATCAGCTTGGTCCAGGCCTATGGCCAATTCGTCTATCCGCTGACCCTGCTGAGCCAGCAGGAACTGCAGCCCGCCACGGTCGGCATTTACAGCTTTGTCGGCGCCGAGTACGCCGACTGGCACCGGGTGATGGCGTTCTCGTCGGTTTTTGTCCTGCCGATCCTCGTTCTCTTTTTGCTGCTCCAGAACAGGATTGTCGCGGGTCTGACTGCCGGAGCCTTGAAGTGACTCGGCCGCGCCCATCACATCCGGCTACGTTCGGCCAGAGGAACGATCCGTGGGACAGGTGACGATCTGGAACGAATTCCGGCACGAGCGGGAGAATCCGGCAGTCCGCCAGCTCTATCCCGACGGCATGCACGCGGTGCTGGCTGCGGCGCTGCGCCGCGGCGGCATCTCAAACCTGCGCACCGCCACGCTCGACGAGCCCGCGCAAGGACTGCCCGCCGCGGTCCTTAACGCGACCGACGTCCTGATCTGGTGGGGGCATCGCCATCACGGCGAGGTCGCCGACGATCTTGCCGCCGCCGTCCACGCACGCATCCTCGCCGGGATGGGTTTCATCTGTCTGCATTCCGGCCACTTCTCCAAGATATTCAAGAAGCTGATGGGCACGCCCTGCACTGTCAACTGGCGCGCGGACGGTGAGCTGGAGCGGGTGTGGCTGGTGGCGCCGGGCCACCCGATCGCCGCAGGCGTGCCGAACTATTTCGAGCTGCCGAAGGAAGAAATGTACGGCGAGCCGTTCGAAGTGCCGCCGCCGGAGGAACTTGTCTTCATCAGCTGGTTCAAGGGTGGCGAGGTCTTCCGCAGCGGCGGCTGCTACCGCCGCGGCCGCGGCCGCATCTTCTATTTCCGCCCTGGCCACGAGACCTTTCCCACCTACCACGACGCCAATGTCCAGCGGGTCATCGTCAATGCCGTGCGTTGGGCGATGCCGGATGCGGTGACCCCGCGGGCATTTGCCAACGAACGCAAAGACCCGATCGAGGCGATCTAGATGGCGACCGCTAGCATCGCTCGTCGCGTCTACGTCGTCGGCACCTGCGACACCAAGGGCCCGGAGCTTGCCTATGTCAAGGCGCTGATTGCGGCCGAGGGGCTTGCGGCGACCTTGGTCGACCTGTCGACGCAACCGCATGGCGGCGCGGCCGACATCGCCGCGGCGGAAGTGGCGCGACACCACCCGGGTGGCGTCTCCGCGGTGTTCACCGGCGATCGTGGCGGTTCGGTGACGGCGATGGCGGAAGCGTTCGCGCGCTTCGTCGCCGCGCGTGGCGACGTCGCCGGAATGATCGGCCTCGGTGGCTCCGGCGGGACGGCACTCGTCACGCCGGCGATGCGGACGCTGCCGGTGGGCGTGCCCAAGCTCATGGTGTCGACGGTCGCTTCCGGCCCGGTCGGCGGCTATGTCGGCCCAAGCGACATCTGCATGATGTACTCGGTCACGGATATCGCCGGGCTCAACCGGATTTCGCGGGTGATCCTGGCCAACGCCGCGCATGCCTTGGCCGGCATGGTGAAGGGCACACCTACGCTGCCCGCGGCGGAGCAGAAGCCGGCGCTCGGCCTCACCATGTTCGGCGTCACGACGCCCTGCGTCAATCGCGCGGTAGCACAGCTTTCGACCGCCTTCGACTGTCTGGTCTTCCACGCCACCGGCACCGGTGGCCAGTCTCTCGAGAAGCTCGTCGATTCAGGAATGATCACCGGCGTTATCGATGTCACAACGACCGAGGTCTGCGACCTGCTGATGGGCGGCGTCTTTCCTTGCACTGAGGACCGTTTCGGCGCCATCGCGCGGACGCGTGTCCCCTATGTCGGCTCGTGCGGCGCGCTCGACATGGTCAATTTCGGCGCGCGCGAAACCGTTCCGGCCCGTTTCGCCGGCCGCACCTTCTACCAGCACAATTCCCAGGTCACTCTGATGCGCACGACGCCCGAGGAGAATATGCAGATGGGCCGTTGGATCGGCGAGCGGATGAACCGCTGCGAGGGCACGATCCGATTCCTCATTCCTGAAAAGGGCGTCTCGCTGCTCGATCAACCCGGCAAGCCGTTCCACGACCCTGCGGCGGATGCGGTGCTGTTTGCCGCCATCGAGTCGACTGTCCGGCCAACCACGCATCGCCGAGTTCTGCGGCTGCCATATGCCATCAACGACCCGGAGTTCGCCGACGCGCTGGTCGCCCAGTTTCGAGAACTCGTATCCAAGGACTGATCATGGCACGCATCGAACGACAGACCCTGATCAAGAGATTCCACAACATGATCCGCCGCCGCCAGCCGATCATCGGCGGCGGCGCCGGCACCGGCCTCTCGGCCAAATGCGAGGAGGCGGGCGGCATCGATCTGATCGTCATCTACAACTCCGGCCGTTACCGGATGGCCGGCCGCGGATCGCTCGCCGGGTTGCTCGCCTACGGCAATGCCAACGACATCGTGCTGGAGATGGCCCGCGAAGTGCTTCCGGTCGTCAAGCACACGCCGGTCATCGCCGGCGTGAACGGTACCGATCCATTCTGCAACTTCGGCCAATTCCTCGATACGCTAATGTCTCTCGGGTTCTCAGGAATTCAGAACTTTCCGACGGTCGGGCTGTTCGACGGCATGTTCCGCGCCAATCTGGAGGAGACGGGAATGGGCTACGGCCTGGAAGTGGATCTCATCCGCCTTGGCCGTGCCAAGGATCTTCTGACGACGCCCTATGTCTTCAACCAAGGCGAAGCAAGAGCGATGGCGGAGGCCGGCGCGGACATCGTCGTCGCGCATATGGGCCTTACCGTCGGTGGCGCAATAGGCGCAGCGACGGCGCTCAAGCTCGGCGACTGCGTGCCGATGATCAACGCGATTGCCGATGCCGCCCTCGCGGTCAGAGACGACGTTGTCGTGCTGTGCCACGGCGGCCCGATCGCGACACCAAAGGATGCGGCCTTCATCCTCGCCAATTGCCCGAACTGCCACGGGTTTTACGGCGCGAGCAGCATGGAGCGCCTGCCGGCCGAGGCCGCGCTCACCGAGCGGACGCGGAGCTTCAAGGCGATCCAGCGACCGGTCGCGGTATCGGTACGTTAAGGAGGAAGCGATGGCAAAGGTCTACGTCAGCGGCGTTATCAATGCACCGGTCGACAAGGTCTGGGCCTATGCCCGCGACTTCAACGGCCACGGCAAGTGGCATCCGGTCATCGCCGAAAGCCACGTCGAGGACGGCAAGCCCAGCGACCAGGTCGGTTGCGTCCGCAACTTCAAGCTCACGAATGGCGGCCATCTGCGCGAGCGACTGCTGTCGTTCAGCGACCGCGACCGCACGTTCACGTACAACATCATCGTGTCGCCGATGCCGATCCAAAACTATGTGGCGACATTCGGCTGCAAGCCGATCACCGAGGGCAACAAGACGTTCGTCGAATGGTTCGCGGAATTCGACGTGGCGCCCGAGTACGAGGCGCAAATCAAGGAGCAAGTCGGCCGCAGCACTTTCGCGGCAGGCATTGTCGCCCTCGCCAAGGCGATCGGGGCCCCGGCTTGAGCCGGCTCCGGGCCGAGGGTCCCGCTCGTCCCCCGCCCTCCTGGAGAGAACGTCCTCAGAATCGGCGCTGCGGTGCGGACCGCATTGCGTCGGCGATCGTGGAATCGCCCCGCATCGCCGGCGCCAGCCCGTAGGTGCGCATCTTGTTGTAGAGGGTCTTTCTCGAGATCCCCAGATAGTCCGCCGTGCGGCCGCGACGAAAGCGATTGTGGCGCAGTCCGTCGAGGATCCACTCCTTTTCGGAGCCGAAGGCCGAAACGCCGGCCAGCCTCGTTCCGCCGCCGGTCCCGAGGGGAGGCAAGTGCTCCCGCGCGATCACATCGCCGGAGTCGGCCAATGCCGCGCGCTCGAGCACGGATGTGAGCTCCCGCAGATTGCCCGGCCAGTGATAGGCCGCAAGGACGCGATAAGCCGATGGATCGAGCCGCTTGCGGGTGCCGTCCGCGCATCTGAGGATGAGCGACAGAGTCTCTTCGATAAGAGCGGGAAGATCGTCCAGACGCTCGCGCAGCGGCGGCAGAACGATCGTGAAGCAGCCGATCCACTGGACAAAACGCGAATCGACGGCGTTCGCACGGGCAGCACGCAAGTCGCTTTGCCCGATCGCCAGGAAGCGGACGTCGAAGTCAACCGAATCCTCGCCGCCAAGACGCCAGAAGCGGCCGCTTTCCGCCGCCTCGACCAGTGCTCTCTGCACCTCGACATCGAGGCTGTCGACTTCGTCGAGCAGAATGGCTGCGCCACGGGCGATCTCGAGCCATCCGATCCGGTTCTTGGACACGCCGACGCGCGCTCCGGCCATGCAGCCGAATAAATCGGCCTGGATTCGCTCCGGAGATGGGTCGCTGCAGGGAATGGCAATGAGATCCCGGCCCTTGCGTCGGCTAGAGGCGTGCAGCGCGCGCGCGACCTCTCGTCGGCCCGTACCAGGCTCCCCGACAATGAGAACGGGGTGATCGGTCGCCGCAAGGCGTGCGAAAAGCATTCGCGCGTTTTCCGCGGCCGGCGAGTGGCCCGACAGGCTGCGCGGGAACCAGCGGCGGTCGATCTGACGTTCGAGGCCGTCGATGCGCTGGTGCAGCGCGCCGATCGCCTTGAAAGCCGCGGTCACGACCTCGATCGCGCTTTCGGATGGCACGCGATCGATCGTCGAGCCACCGATATAGCCGTCGACCCGCGCGATCTGGCACAGCTCCTCGAGCTGTCTCGGGCTGACGATCGGCCCACCCTCCACAACGCAGCGCGTGGCCGGCGAAATCGAGCGCACGGCGCGCGCGATCGAGTTCGTCATCAGCGCCGCTTCGTCGATGCGAAGGTCGCTATCGACGCCCATCACGCCACCCATGTTCCAACCGAGATCGATATTGACGATGTCGATCCCGCACTCAGCGGCGGCCTGCGCCTCCTCAAGCGTATGGATGTAGGCGAGCGACGCGAGGCCACGATCCCTCGCGATCTCCAGCAGCTCCAGCTCACGCTTGAAACCGAGCCCCTCGTCCTCAAGGAACTGCCGATAGGTGCCGTCGATAAGAATCGCGGTCGGAAAGTTCGCCACGCCGGAGAACCCGGCGTCGACGATCTCGTCGACGAGCGCGGCAAGGTCTATCCGTGGATCGAAGGTCGCCGCGCCGAAGAAGACCGGCACAGTCGTGCGCGGCAAGATTTCCGATCGCGCAAAATTCATGACAAGGGCGTTGCTCTCCTGCAAAGGGAGCATTGCCGCGATCGAGGGCTCGCCCATGCAGCGCATCCGTCCGGCACTCAGCGCCAAAAGAAAATCCGCCCCGCCGCGCATCGCCGACTGCGCCGCCATGCCGGTTCCGATCGCCGCGCCGACGAGGAATTTGTGGCGATCGGCTGACGCGGCAATCAGATTGCCGCGCAGGCGGGGCGGAATGTTGACCATGGTGCGACGACGGCTATTCATGCGATCGGATGAAATCTGGCACAGTGATCGCCTGTCCTGTGCGCTGGCTCTCGATGCCGGCGAAGATCAGCGCGGCGGCGTGGACATTGGCCTCGACATTTGTCTCCATCTCTGGGCCGCCATCCAGCCAGCGGCAGAACTTCTCGATCAACCACGTGTTCAGCCATTTCGGCTGGGTGATGAGCTGGATCCGCTGGCCCTGACCCTCGCGGCTTCGCTGCCGCACGAGGTCGGAACGGGAGAAAACCTCGATCTCGCGGTTGTTGAGGATGGCGGTGCCGGACTCGCAATCGACGCGCACATATTCGCGCGACCAGTCGTTCAGGCCGACCGCCGTCGTCGCGCTACCCTCGTAGATGCCGCGCACGCCATTCTCAAAGGTCATCAGCACGGTTCCGTCGGTGTCACCGACATACTCTGCCCAATCCGGCTTCCAGGTGCTAGCATAGACGGTCTTGCATCTTGCCCCCGCCAGATCGGCGATGAGGTCGAGATGGTGGACGGCGGCCTCGATCATCAACGGGTCGCGCATCGTGTGGCGGAACAGGGCGCCCCAGGCCAAGTGCGTGCGCAGGTCGGCGGCGTGGCGGCAGCTGACGGTGTTGACGCGGCCGAGGCGTCCGGAGCGGACGATCTGCCGTAGCGTCGTTTTGTCCTGGTCGAAACGATGGCTCATCGTTACCGCCATCTTCCGTCCAGCCGCGCGAACTTTCCGAGCGATGCGCGCGGATGCGGCCATCGTGTCGGCAATCGGTTTCTCGCAGAGGATGTCGACGCCATGAGCGAGCGCGATATCGACGACGCGTTCGTGGGCATTCGGCGGCACGACGATCGTGCAAAAGTCGGCACGATGGGCCGCGAAGGCCAAAGTGGCATCCGTATAGCAGGCCTCCCGCTTCAATCCCAGCGCGCTTCGGCCGAATGCCAGTGCGCCTTCGTCCGTGTCAACGATCGCAACCACCTCGATCGTGCCATCGGCCACATTGGCGGCGAGGAATTCCGTGCACCAGCGGCGACCGAACGTTCCAATGCCGACATGAATGGCTCTTTTCACCATGTCAGACTCGCTCCAGCTTGGGTTGAGCGGGCCCATGACTATGGTTCCACAGGTGACCCACGCGCTTGTTTCCCCCAAAGGTTGTTTCAAAAAAAGCCGCCTTCACGGCGGCGGTAACGGTCGGCAGATCGTGTTGATGGCCCATGCCGATCGCAATGCAGTCGCCGACGGTTACGTTGAATCGGCGCTGGCCGATGATCACTGCCCCGCCGCCTTCAAGAATGATCCAGTATTCGTCGCAGTCGTGATAATGCGAGTCGATCGACGTCGTCTTCCGATAGTCGACGGGATCGCCGCCATCCTTCGGATTGTCCTGGTTGGCGGCGCGAAAAATGCCGCAGCCGCCGACATCGCGTCCCCATCGACCAGACAGCCTGACAAGTTGAGCCGTGCGCGAGCAGCCCCGCAACTGCCAGCTTTCCGCCGGGGCGATGTCGATGAACTGGTTCTCCTTGAGGATAATCGATGAATCGGGCAGGACGAGCTGCGTGGTGCCGGCGGTCGCCAACAACCGCT
This sequence comes from Pseudomonadota bacterium, assembly GCA_016201015.1. Lineage (GTDB taxonomy): Bacteria > Pseudomonadota > Alphaproteobacteria > CACIAM-22H2 > CACIAM-22H2 > JACQDQ01. The sequence continues at coordinate 9,572 of JACQDQ010000231.1, forward strand.
CCTTTTGCTGCGACCGACGCTGATCAACGATTTGGCCATCGACGATATTGAGAACTTCGACGTTCCTCAGCTCGCACCAAGCCGGCGGAGCCTCACCACCGCGAAATACAGACACGCAGGCTACTCCCTATTGCTGTTGGGATGCAGGGTAAACAATATCCCCACCATCGATGGACGTTAAAGAGGGATCGTAGGTTCCGAGACCGGTGCGGTCAGCCAACTTGCTCGACACTCGCTGTGGACGAACGCAGTCGCGACAAGGCATTGTACCGCGACGTGCCCTTGCCCTACGGCTAACGCACCTATTGGTACTCTGTCTGGAGGGACATAGCCCTGAAGCCACGTCGCATCGGCTTCAAATTGGTCGAACAGATTCCCGATCCGAGGTCGACGGACCTCGGGGCCGGCGAAGTGGTCATCGTGTGTCCATGGCTTAAGGGGTTGCCGCGCGAGAGCGGCCTCTGGATATCGGCGCTCCCGATCCACGATGTGAACAGCTTCGTCGGTGACAGTGCCCATGCCGACATATCTTCGGAACTGTGCGACCGCCTCTATTTCGGTGTCTTCGCTCTGGATCGCTTCCGATCATCGACCCAGCTTCTCGCGGCGCTGCGAACGATGGGCGTCAGGCGGATCATCAATCTCCCGAGCGTATCCTTCTTCGACGGACATTCGGCGACGATCCTGAAAAGCTTGGATCTTGGTCCTGCCGGCGAGGTCGAGTTCCTGCGCCAGGCCAAGGCGGCCGGCCTCGACGTGGCTTTGTGCACGAGGGAGCCGCTTGCCCGAGAACTCAAGGATGCATCGCTATTCGACTTCATCCTCTTGCACGAGGGGCCGGGCGGAGCGATCACAGCGATGTCGCCGGCCGGATAGGCCACCGCAATCGCGACAAGCTGCGGCGATCTCCTTTCCATCCCGCGTGAATATCGATGCGAGTCACCGCGCGTTGCTAAGCCGTATGATGTTCCATGACGCGGGAGCGAGCGTCGCCTGCAGGCGACTGGCTTCGATCCCCACGCCTGTCAGCGGTCCGGGCTTCACCCGATTCGGAGCCTTCTTCGTGTTGACGGCCTTGAGATCGACGTCGTGCAGCTGCAGCGCCTGCTCCAGTTTGAGCCCGGAGAATCCCTCCGCGGAAACTCGCAAAGGCATTTCCTCGGTCAGGCTGCGGTTGAGCGCAAACAGGGATAGCGCGCCCGCCTTGTCGTCGTGTACGGCTGCGAACTTGAGATAGGGTATGGCCGGCATCGGGACGTAGATGTCCTGCGGGCCGCGCGGATCGAAATAGCTGGCGGCGTAGGTCGGCGAGTCGACCTTGGCGCGCAGCACGCGGCCGCGGCCGAAATCCGCCGGTCTCTGTCATGATCGGGGCGATGACGTTGACCAACTGGGCCAGACACCCGGACTTCACGCGGTCGGCGTGATTGAGCAACGAGATGCAGGCGCCGCCGAAGGTCAGCGCGTCCTCCACATTGTAGATTTCCTCGAGGATTTCCGGCGCCACCGGCCAGTTGGGTTTGACGCGTTCCTGGCGGTTGCGGCGGGTGCGGTACCACACATTCCATTCGTCGAAGCTCAGCATGATGCGTTTTCTGGAGCGCCGGCGGGCGCCGACGGCGTCGGTCATCGCCACGACTTCGTCGATGAAGCTGTCCATGAGATCGCTGCTGGCGAGGAAGGCCGCAGTGTCGCCGGCATAGTTGTTGAGATAGGTGTGCAAGGAGATGAATTCGACATGATCGAAGCAGTGTTCGAGCACCGTGTCTTCCCATTTGCCGAAGGTCGGCATGTTGCGGCCGGACGAGCCGCAGGCGGCGAGCTCGATCATGGGGTCAATCCATTTCATCATCTTGGCGGCTTCGGTGGCGATGCGGCCGTATTCCTGAGCCGTCTTCGACTCCATCTGCCACGGCCCGTCCATCTCGTTGCCGAGGCACCAGAACTTGACGCCATGTGGCTGCTTCCAGCCGTGCGCGCGGCGCATGTCCGACAGCGTCGTACCGGCTGGGTGGTTGCAGTATTCGACCAGATTGCGGGCGGCGTCCGCTCCCCGGGTGCCGAGATTCACCGCCAGCATCGGCTCGATATCGGCGGCCCGGCACCAATCGATGAATTCGTTGGTGCCGAACTCGTTGGTTTCGGTCGACATCCAGGCAAGGTCGAGCCGGCGCGGACGTTTCGCCACCGGACCGACACCTTCCTCCCAATTGTAGCCCGAAACGAAATTGCCGCCCGGATAGCGCATGATCGTCGGCGCCAACTCGCGGACGAGAGCCAGTACATCCCGACGAAAGCCTTGCTTGTCCGCTTTGGGATGGCCCGGCTCGAAGATGCCGCCGTATACGCATCGCCCCAGATGCTCGATGAAGGCGCCGAACAGGCGGCGGTCCGTCTCGCCGATGGCGAAATCCCGGTGAAAAGACACGTCCACTTTACGCATACGCTATTGCCTCCATCGTAAGAAAACTGATAGGCGCCGCGACGGCACCGGACGCGGCCATTGTCGTGCATCTCATGTGAGTTCGCCGAGCTCCGCCTGGCTCTCGACGAGACCGGCCGACAGCAGCGCGCCGCCGCTTCCCGCCGCGTCGGGCGACAGGACCGCCTGCTTGAGCTGGATCGAATAGGGGTGCTGCGGATTGTCGAGCACCGCTCGCGCATCGCCGCCTTCGACGACGCGACCCTTGCGCATGATGATGATGCGGTCACTGATGTAGTAGGCGGTCGCCAAGTCGTGCGTGATATAGATGATCGAGACGCCCATCTCGTCGCGCAGATTACGCAGCAGATTCACGATCGACATCCGCAGCGAGGCATCGATCATTGAGACCGGTTCGTCGGCGACGATGAGCGCGGGTGTCGAGATGAGGGCGCGGGCGATCGCAATGCGCTGCAACTGGCCGCCGGACAACTCATGCGGAAATCGGCCACGGATTTCGACCAACGATAGGCCAACTTTTTTCAAGGCCTGGTCGGCACGGTCCTCGATCTCCTTGACGGTTCGCAGGCCGGCCATGCGCCGCGCGGTCGTGAACAGATAGCGGTCGATCTGTTTCAGCGGATTGAAGGCGTCGAACGGGTTTTGGAAGATTGGCTGCACGCCCCGCATGAACGCCAAGCGGTCGCGGCCGCGCCAGATCTTGGAGAGATCGGTGCCGCGAAATCGGATGGTTCCGGCGGTGGGCGACACCGTATTGAGGATCATGCGGGCAAGTGTCGTCTTGCCGCTTCCCGACTCGCCGATGATGGTGAAGATTTCCGGCCGTTCGGCCTTCATGGTAAAACTGACGCCTTCGACCGCGCGGATGCGGTGGCGGGACAACACGCTGCCCATCGAATAGGCCTTGACGACCTCACGGACTTCGAGCAGAGGCGGAGTCACTGCGCGCTCCCGGTGGCCGCGGCGAAACAGGCGACGCGGTGCCCCGGCGACGACCAGGTCATTGGCGGAGCCTGCCGCCGGCAGATGTCCGCCGCGAGCGGACAGCGCGGATGGAACCGGCAACCGCTCGGCGGGTCAGCGAGGTTCGGCGGCGTGCCCTCCAGCCCCTTCCTCGCAGCGACGTACCCAATTCGCGGCAGGCTGGCGATTAGATGGGCGGTGTAGGGATGCTTGGGCGCCTTGAAGACATCGGCCGTCCGGCCCTCCTCGACCAGACGGCCCGCATACATGATGCCCAGCCGATCGCACAGATTGGCGTGGACCGCCATATCATGCGTGACGAAGATGATCGACGATCTGATCTCACGTTGCACGTCGCGCAGCATGGCCAGCACGCCGTTCTGGACGATCACGTCGAGCGCCGTCGTCGGCTCGTCGGCAATGATGAATTCCGGGCGGCAAACCGTAGCCAGGGCGATGGTTACGCGCTGGCGCATGCCGCCCGAAAGCTGGTGCGGATAGGCATCGAGGACTGCCGGAGTCAGATGCAAGCGCTGCAGATGAGTCCGGACGATGTCCATGAACTCCGGCATTTTCCTGCCGATATGGCGGAACGCGAAATCGACGAAGGAGTGCCTGACGCGCCGGACGGGGTTCAGCACATTCATCGAACCCTGCATGATGTAGGACAGGTGCTTCCAGCGAATCTCGTCCATCACTTGCGGATCGCTGTCGTAAACGCTGACGCGGCGGCCGCGAAAATCGAAAACGACGGAACCGCTCAGCACCCGGAGGGGTGGTCGTATCGCGCCAGCGACGGTTTTGATGAGCGTCGTCTTGCCGGAGCTCGATTCCCCGGCGAGGCCGTAGATCTCGTTGGCGCCGACGTGAAAGCTGATGTCGTCGACCGCCCTTACCTCGCGCTCGACGCCGAACGAGGATGTCTGGAAATAGGCCCGGAGCCCGGAGACGACCAGAACCGGCTCGATCGTCGCTTCGGCCTTCCCGTTCTCTTTGGCCGGCGCGCGCGGCGCGGCGGTGGCGGGCGCCATCGATTTCATCCGCCGACGCGACTGAGCCGGCTGCGCGGATCGATATACTCGTTCATCGACACGGCGAGCAGAAACAGACCGACGAAGGTAATGATCACCAGCATCACTGGAAAGAGAATCCACCACCAGACGCCGGCGACGAGCGCGGTGTGCTGATTGGCCCAGTAGATCAGCACGCCGATGGTCGGCGTATTGATGTCGGTGAACCCCAGCACGGACAGCGTGACCTCCAGCCCGATCGACCAGTTGATGTTGTTCATGGTGGTCGAGAACACGATCGGCAGAACATAGGGCAGATGCTCCTCGACGAGGATTTGCCGCATGCTCATGCCCGAAAAAATGCTCGTCTCGGTGAATTCGCGCGTCCGCAGGCTCATCGCCACCGAGCGGATGAGGCGCGCGTCATAGGCCCAGCCGAGGCAGGACATCGCCAGGGCCAGCAAGGCCCAGGACATCCGGTCGCGCATGACGAAGTAGAAGAGAACGAGGATCGGGAATAGCGGGATGACGATGAAGGTGTCGTTGATCGACATCAGCACGCGATCGACCAGGCCACCGGCATAGCCGGCAACAAGACCGATCACCAGCGACAGGATGCGGCTAAGCAGCGCCACCGTGAAGCCGAAGAGCAGCGTATTGCGGATGGCGAAGGTCAGCAGCCAGAAGACGTCTTGGCCGCGCGACGTGGTTCCCAGAATGTAGGGCCATGACGGCGGCAGGTCCGGCGGGACGACGAAACTGTCGTTCGGTGGGTAGGGCGAGACGAACGACGCGGCCGAGATGAGAAGAACAAACGCGAGCAGAACGATACCAATCGCGAATTCGCGGTTGTAGCGGAAGAGATCGCGGAGGACCCGTGACATCGGTTAGACGGTTCTTACCCGGGGGTCGAGCAGGGGATAGAGCAGATCGATCAGCAGAACCGTTGTCGAGACGGCGAGGATGGAAACGGTGGTGATGCCGAGGACGAGGCTGTAGTCGCCCGCGTGCACGGACGAGATCAGCAGCGTCCCGACGCCCGGATAGCCGAAGACCTGCTCGGTGATAATGGCGCCGTTGAAGATCGCGCCGAGCGACATGGCGAGGCCGGTCACCTGCGGGACGAGGGAGTTGCGCATGACGTAGGATGCGAGGATGCGACGTCGCTTTACTCCGCCCAACTCGGCATAGGTGACGTAGTCCTCGTTCACGACATTGGAGACGAGCGAGCGCATGCCCATGAACCAACCGCCCAGCCCGACCAGGACCAGCGACGATATCGGCAGGGCAGAATGCTTCAGCAGGCTGAAGATGAATGTCAGGTTGAAGGCGCGCTCCATGTTCATCATGTAGCCGCCGCTGATCGGCAGCACCGGCCAGAGGTAGCCGAAGACGATCAGCAGAAGGAAGGCGACGATGTAGTACGGGATCGGATGGAAGGCCATCGCCAAGATACCGGCAAACCGCAGAAGACTGCTGCGGCGGTAATAGCCGGCAAAGCCGCCGAGCAGATTCCCGAGGATCCAGGTGATGACGGTCGAGACCAGGAGCAAGCCGACCGTCCACGGGATCGCGCGCCAGATCAGGACGGAGACCGGCGTCGGAAACGCAGACAGCGAGGGACCAAAATCACCGACTGCGACGCGCCGCCAGAAAGACAGATACTGCTCCCACGGGCTACCCTCGAGGCCATAGAGCTCCCGCAGCGACTGGCGCATCATCGCGATCGCTTCTGGGCTGGTGCTGCCGTACTGTGTGGCGGCGGCGATGGACTGTTCGACGGGGTCGATCGGCGTCGCGTGCGTGACGATGAACGAGATGTTGATGCCGATGAACACGACGAGGGCGAACTGACCCAACCGCGACAGGAGATAGACCGAGTAACCCCGCATTGTGTTCAGGCACCGTTTACGAACGCGGATCGCGGGGCAGGCCGCGTGAAGCGGCCGCCCCGCCCGATCCGGCCATCGCGTCTACTGACGCTGCTTCAGCTTCACCATCATGTACTTGGTGTTGCCCCAGTTCGGCACCGGATCGGTATAAGGGGCGGTTTCTGCGCTCGGGTAACCGGTCCAATACGTGTCATCCATGACAGTGAAGACGTTGTAAGACATCAGCGGGATGATCGGCATCTCGCGCACCATCAGCTTGATGAAGTCGCGGCCGAGGTCCAGCCCCTTCGGATCATCGAAGCCGACCTGGCGAATCTGCTCGATGATCTTGTCGAGCTCGGGGTTCGACCAGCGCTGCCAGTTGCGCGGTGGCTGCGGCTTGCCCGGCGCCGCAACGAACTGCGAATGCCAACTATCGAGGAAGAACGACAAGTCGGGATGGCCGCCCCAGGTCTCGACGCTCCAACTGATAATCACGTCGTAGTCCCCGGCGGAGCGGCGGTCGACCAGGCTGCCCTGTGCCACGATCGTCGTCGCGTCGATGCCGGCCTGGCGCCATTGCTGCGCGATCATGCTGCCGGCGCGGGTCATCACCGGCCGCAGCTCGCCCTCGACCGTGATGCGGATGGCGAAGGGCTTGCCATCGGGCATGTACCATTGATTGTTGCGCTTGGTGAAGCCGGCCCGTTCCAGCAACTCCTGGGCAGCCTGCGCGTCGGGCTTCCACCAGCCCATGCCGAACGCCTTGCTGATGTCCTTGGCGTCGGTCGGGATCTGATCGCCCATCGACGGGCGCAGCATGGTGGCGATCTGCTGTCCGACGGTGGGATCATACGGCTTGAATTTGCGCTTGCCGGTGTCGAGCTCGAAATCCTTCAGCCAAGCCTCGATCGGCTGATGATAATACTCGGGGTGCGTGCCGGTCGGCGGCACGGCGATCGCCGAGATGGTCGCGGCGCCGCGATACGACGCCATCGACACCGCCTTGATGTCGATCAGCAACGCCAGCGCCCAGCGCACGTCGCGGCTCTTGAACATGTCGAGCTGGCTGTTGAGGATCACCGCCGGCAGCGTCGGATCGGGATGGGCGTAGGGGAAGCCCTTGAACCAGCCATGCGACGTCTTCGACTGCTTGGCCAGCGTGAACATCCCCTCGGGCGAGGTGTCGTGAATGATGTCCAGCTCGTGGTTGAGCTGGGCGATCACGCGCTTGTCGGGCGGGCCGGGATCGATATAGGCGACGTATTTCGGCCCAGGCTGGCCAAAGCGCGCCACGGTGGTCCGCTGCCAGTCATTGCGCTTCTGCCAGATGAACCACTTGCCGTTCGGGTCGAAGCTGTTGAGCGTGTAGGCGCCGAGCGTCACCGGCGGGTTGAAGTCGAATTTGAGCGGGTCGCCGGCCTTCTCGAATACATGCCTGGGCATCATCCACATTGCATTCCAGCGCACGGTGAACAACGCGTGGAAGCGCGAATTCGGTTTCTTCAGTTTGAAGACCACCGTCGAGGAGTCGGTTGCCGCGATGCTGGCGACGTTGACCTGGACGGCGGCGCTCCACCGCAGGCCGTTCGTCTTCATGTGGGTCTCGATCGTATAGACCACGTCGGCGGCGCTGAATTCGACGCCGTCGCTCCAGAAAATGCCTTTGCGCAGCTTCACCGTCATCTCGGTGAAGTCCGCATTGTAGATCGGCTTCTCCGTGGCAAGCGAATTGTCCCAGACGCCTTCGACGCCGCGGTTGGGATCGATGTACCAGAACGTGTCCATGCCCAGTTGGTGCAGACCCGTCGACTGGCCGCCGGCGTTGATCGCCCAGATGTTGAACCAGCCGGCGTTTTTGATCGTGCCTTCGGGATTCTCGACGATCAGCGTCTCGTTGCGCGGCAGCGCCGAGATCGATCCTTGGGCAAACGCGGACGCACTTGCCAGCCACGACAGTGCAACGACTGCAATGCTCGTCAATACACGCATCGTTTCCTCCGTTGCTTTGCGCCGTTTGCCCGGCGCGCTTCTATTGGACGAGGCTAACCACTCGACGGCTTTTGGTCAACAGGCCTGATATGTATCAAAAAGAGTGATTTATTCGATCACCCGCGCGGCGGGCGCTACCACTCGCCGCCTCAGCCTAGTGGCGGAGATAAAGCCGCATGACGATGTCTTGATCGTAATTCCCGAAGCCTCGACCAAAGATGTTGACGCCGCCGGGGCGCTTGGCGCGCTCATCGATCCCTATCTTCAGCCGTATGGAATGATGGGCGGCGAGGTCGAGCTGCTTGAGCGTGATGCGAGAGACCTTGACGCCGTCGACGAAGCAGCCCTTCTCCGAAATGTTCCAGGTCGTCAACTTGCCGTATTGCGACCCTTCGAGCTTCCACCAGCGCGGCGTATAGATGCCGCGCTTGTCGCCGAAATCGCCGGGCGAGGTCCAGGTGCCGGCCAGGACGTCGTTGACCCACAGGCTGATATCCGAGGGCCAGTCGGAGTTGGTGCCCGGCACCTCTGACGAGATCTCCATGCTGAACTCGATCGCCTCGACCTCGGCTTTGGCGATTTTCGCATTGTTCGGGAATTTGTATTCGACATGGCCGCGGCCGAACCACAGGAGGGACGCCTGCATGCGGCTGGGGTCGAGGAAGAGATCGGGCACGTCGAGCAGGCCGATAATGCCCTCGGTCGAGCAGAGGCCGCACGGGGCGCTGACCTGATAGCTCGTATAGAGTCCGAGCGGCATCGCCACCTCGATCATACGGTCCTGTTGCTGCGCCGATATGCCGTCCAGGCGAATGAACACCTCGTCGTAGCGCGCCGAGCAGATCTTTTGCTGCCCTTTGCTCGCCTTGATCGTTTCGGTGCGGATCAGGTCGGAGTCCTTGAGAACCTGGACATTGGTGGCAACTGTCGACTGGGGCAGTTGCAGCGCCTTGGTGAGTTCGTTGACGTTCATCGGGCCGTTCGAATGAAGCAGGCGAAGGATTCGAATCCGAATCGACGATGACAGACCCTTCAAGACCTTCATGTTGTCTTGCGGATCGATGGTTAGAATATTGCGCCGCGTGCCGCTAGCAGGAATCACGAACCAAGCCTCCGCCAAACGGCGCCAACCGTATCAGAAGAGCGGGTTCTGTCCATAGCGGCCCATAGCGGCGGCAGGCTCGAACAATCCGCTCGCCGCGGGCTGGCAGTTGATACTTGACCCTGTGCACGCCGGCCGCTATTGACGCTTGATCCGCCTGCCGACGACGGATCACCATCAGGGGACAATCATGCCTTTTTTCGCCAAGCGCTTTCGATGCGGCGCGCGCGCGCTCATTTCGACAGCCATGTGCGCCGCGTTCTTGTCTGCGTGCGGCCAAAGCGAGAAGTTCAATCGCTCGGCCTACGAGGTGTGCCTCGAGGCTGCCAAGAAGTCCAACTCCAACATCGCCAGCGCCAGTTTCGAGGCCTTTGAGAAGTCGCTCGTTGCCAGCTCCACAGGCGATGATCAGTTCCGCGTGTCGATCCCCTACGAGCTCAACGGGCGGAAGGGGCTCTATCAATGCATAGCCGCCAAGCTGCAAAGCGGAAAATTCGAGGTCGTCTTCTGACCAGATTGCCGGCGCGAGGCACCCGCATCGTGGCTAGGGCGGCGGCGCCTGCTCCACGGCGTGCAGCAAGAAGTACAGCAGCCACAGCACGACCGCGGTGATCGCCGCGACGGTAGCGTGCCACATATAGCGTTCGCGCAGCACGTTCGCGAATACCTGCTGCGCGCGTTCCTCCGGGAACTCGTGCTGCCGGTCCATGAGCAGGAATACTTCGGTGCGGCGGTAGCTGCGGCTGCGCGCCTCGAATGCCTTCCACAGCAGCAGAGCGCCCATGAAGGACACGCCGGTTGCGGCGAGATTGATTGCGGCAACGATATTCCAATAGAGAGCGGTCACACCGGTGCCGATCGCCAGAAAGCCGAAGCCGCAGGCCCGGCGGATCGACAAATCGGCGAAGTATCTGATCCGGTCCATCTCCAACACCCTGGCCGCACGGTCCTTGCGGCGCGGCAGCCGGCCGCGCTGCATGCTCCGGGGCTGTTTCTACGAACAGTCTGTTAGAATACCGAAAAAACGAGAATGGCGCATCTTGGCGAGCCGTGCATCCGTCAGAGCATGGCGTGAACGTTTTCGAATGCCGCCAGGCTCATCAGGGTTGCACCGGCGAGCCAGACCCACATCGACACCGTGCTGTTCGCGTCCGTCTCGAAGAGACGCTCGTAGAGCGCCGCCGGGACACCCGAGAGCAGAAGCGTCGCCGTCGACACGACGACGGAGCTGAAGAACAACACCCAACCGACGGTGCGGGGAAACATCTCGGGCATGAGCACCGGCGTGATCTGCACTGCCACGACAAGAAAGGGCGAAAATACGCCATTGACGACGCAGACCCCGGCCACGAGCATCAGCAGGCCGTTTCGGTCGAAAAACGAATGTCGGACCGGCGCGACGCTCATGGCGCGCCGGCAGCGACGCGTGGCGTCAGGCCCGCGCCGTGGAGGACGGCGAAGAACGCAACACGCGCGACGACGATCCAGAACGCGGCGACGGGCGCGAGCAGGTGTCCGTGGAGCGCGCGCGGCGTGATGACGGCGACCGGCCGAATGATCCAGCCGGTCAGCCTACGGAACCAGCGGTAAATGTAGTTCGGTGAATCCGGTGGCAGAAACATGCCGAGCGCGAAGCGCCCGAACATTGTGTAAAACAGCATGGAGAGGACGTAGTTGGGAAGGTGGAAGTACCAATACGACCACCAGATGTCCTGACCGCTCATCGTCCTCTATCCGCGCAACTATCAGCCAAAGAAAAGGGGCAGGGCCGCGATGGCCCTGCCCCGATGTCGATGGTTGCCGCTATTCGTGCACGCCCGCTGCCGCCCACTTCACGTCGCCCTTCGGGATGCGGATCGAGTCGACGAATTCCTGCATCTCCTTGGAGGGCGCCGGCGTCATCAGGCTGACGGCCCAGGTCACGATGAACGCCACCGGCAAGCCGAACACGGCGCTCGAGATGTTGCGGATGCCGAACCACAGTGGCATGTCGAAGTATCGCGTGCCGACGAGATAATACAGGCAGACGCCGAATCCGGTTGTCATGCCGAGGACGGCGCCCATCGACGACGTCCGCTTCCACCAGATGCCCAGAACCAGCGGCGCGAATAATCCGGCCGCAGCGAGCGAGAACGCCCAGGCCACCATCTGGATGATGCCCGAGGGCCGCGTGCCGGCAACGAACGCGGCGATGAGGGCGACGATCACCAGCAGAACGCGGGCGACGGTGAGTCGGCGCGCCGTGCTCGCCTTCGGGTCGATCATCTTGTAGTAGACGTCATGGCTGAGCGCGTTGGCGATGGCCAGCAGCAAGCCGTCAGCGGTGCTGAGCGCCGCGGCGAGACCACCCGCCGCCACCAGACCCGAGATCACATAGGGCAGGCCCGCGATCTCCGGCATCGACAGGACAATGATGTCCTGGTTGATGACGAACTCGGAGAGTTGGAGGACGCCGTCGTTGTTGGCGTCCCGGATGGTGAGCAGACCGCCGACTTGCGACCAGTTTTGCACCCAGGCTGGCAGGTTGGCGATCGGCTTGTTGATCACGTTCGCGTAGACCTCGAGCTTGGCGAACGCAGCATACGCCGGTGCGGTGAAGTAGAGCAGGAAGATGAAGAAGATGCTCCATCCGACCGACTCGCGTGCCTGGCGTACGTTCGGGGTCGTGAAGTACCGCATCAGAATGTGCGGCAGCGAAGCCGTGCCGACCATCAGGCACAGCACGAGCGCCCAGAAGTTGTTGAACTCCACCCAACTGAACTTGCCGGCCGCGTCGACATAGGCGGCCGAGTGTGCCTTGGCGATGCCGAACTGCTTTTCGAACTCGGCGATCTGCTGCAGCGCCTTGCCGTAGGTCAGCTCAGGGATCGGAATTCCGTAGAGCTTGGTTGACAGCCACACGACCGGGACCAGGTAGGCGATGATGAGGACGATGTATTGAGCGACCTGGGTCCACGTCACCGCGCGCATGCCACCGAGCATCGAGCACACCAGGATGCCGAGCAGTCCGACGAAGATCGCCGTCTCGAACGAAATGCCGATGAAGCGCGACGTGATGATGCCGATGCCGAAGCATTGGGCGACGATGTAGGTGAACGAAGCGCAGAACAGAACGACGACGCCGCAGATGCGCGCCGCGTTGCCCTCATAGCGCGTGCCGAGGAAGTCGGGAACCGTGAACTGGCCGAATTTTCGCAGATACGGGGCGAGGAGGATGCCGACAAGCACGTAGCCGCCGGTCCAGCCGAGCACGTAGCCGAGGCCGCCGTAGCCGCCGAGATAAAGCCCGCCCGCCATCGAGATGAACGAGGCAGCGCTCATCCAGTCGGCGCCGGTGGCCATGCCGTTGTAGAATGCCGGCACGGCGCGGCCGGCGACGTAATATTCCGACAGCTCCATCGTGCGCGACAGGATGCCGATATAGGCGTAGACGCCGATCGTCAGAAGCACGAACAGATAGCCGATCACATAGTTCGGTACGCCTATCTGCTCAAGGATCGCCAGGATGATGACGAAGCCGATGAAGCCACCGGCGTAGCCACCATAGATCTTGCCGAGATTGGCGATGAACCCGCCCTTACCGATTTCGTATGCCATGATGCCTTACCTCCCCCCGCTCATTCCTCGGCGACGCCGAATTCTTCGTCGATCTTGTTCTGCGCGCTGGCGTTCCAGAAGCACAGGACAACGAAAGATATCAGCGAGCCCTGGGCCGCCATGTAGAAGCCCAATGGGAAACCGAGGATGACGATATTGTTGAGCTGAACGGCGAATATATGCACGAAGAAGCTGAAGAAGAACCAAAGGCCGAGGATGATCCACATCAGCGTAGACGTCCGCCGCCAATACTCCGCCTGCCTTTCTGTCGACAAGGGATTGCTAGCCATGGTTGTTGTTTCCCTCTGTGAGAGTTGAGTGCGATCGACGGGCCCCGCTTGCGTCTCCCGATGCACCGCACACCAAGCGCGGCGGCACGCGGCCTCCGGCCGCGATCGTTGTCGACCGCGCGCGGGCGCAAGACATAGCTGGGGGCGTATATCCCCACATGTTCACAGAAAGTCCCCCCTTAATTTGTTGTCTTATCGTTATCATGGTGGACTATAGCATCGGCCGATCGCCGGCACAACGGGCGGTGGCGCGTAGCGACAGGGACAAACGCCGCGACTTGGGTCAATCGATGCTGAAGTCTTTGATGCGGCGATGGCAGCGGCCAGCGATCGAAACCGCCCAGGCGCTGGGCGGGTTCCTCGATGAGCGCGCCGCTTTCCTGGCACAAAAGAGCGTTATCGGATATTGCCACGCGAAGACCAGTCTGCCGCTCTCGGAGCTGATCATCGAGAAGCAGTTCGCTGACGCATTCGAATTCGCGAGGCTGGAGGCGTATGTCGCCATTCTCGCGGATCTTATAGTGATTACAGAAGGTTACCTGAGACCGGCAGCGTCCGGGCGGCACCAGCCTTTGGCTGATCGCCTATCCGATCTGCACGCCGAACTCCTGGCGGCACATGCCGTTCCGCCCCATCGCCCACTGGGCTGGGCGGACGACGTCGCCGCCGCCCGCCGGCGCCTTGCCGAAGCGCAATGCAGCGCTCCGCGCTCGCTCGCCGAGGTGGCGAAGACGTCCGCCGAACGTGTCTTTGCAACCTTGCCGATCCACGAGCGTCTACGCGAGCCGGACAAGCCCGCCGTCATCGCCAGCGTGCGATTCATGATGGTCGGGCTGGCATCCGAATTCGAAAAGCGACTCGATCGGTCGGCGCTGATAGCGGATCTGCTGGCCGCGCCGAGGACGCCAGCGTGACCAAGGCCGCGGACAGATCGGCGGATCGGCCGCTGCCTCGGCCATTGGCCGAGACCATCGGCCGGCGGTCGCAGACGGCCATTTTCGGCAAACTCGTCCGCGACTTCATGGGACGTGCGCCGCTCGCGGTCGCCACCGGCGCGCCGGCCGGGCGCGTGGTTGCCGACATGGCGGCGGCGGCCAGTACCAGCGCGTTGGTGCTGGACGGCGCGGGGCGGATTATTGGCATCGTCACAGAACGCGACATTGCGCGGAAGATGGCATTCCAGGCGGCACCGGCGGCGCCGATCGACAGCTTCGCCACGCGGCCGGTGCTGACCGTCGGCGCCGACGACCATCTCTATCGAGCGGTCGCCCGCATGCGGCGACACAATCTGCGGCACATGCCCGTGGTCGACGCGATGGGCCGGCCAGTCGGCTTGGTCAATCTGATCGATGCCTTGTCGGTCGCGGCCGACCAGATGGTGCGGCAGATTGATCTGCTTTCGCGGGAGGGAACGCTTGAGGGCATGGCCGAGGCGAAGCGCGCGCAGGTCGAACTCGCCAGCGACCTACTCGCCGACAATCTACCGGCGCCCGACATTCAGGCCCTGATCACGGAGATCAACCACGACCTGCATTGTCGGATACTCGACGGCATCGTCGCCCGGATGGCGGAAGAAGGATGGGGCGCGCCGCCGGTGCCATTTACATTGCTGATCATGGGATCGGGTGGTCGCGGCGAGAACTTCCTGTTTCCCGACCAGGACAACGGGTTCATCCTGTCCGACTACTCGGACGCCGATCACACACGCATCGACTCATACTTCATCCCGCTCGCCGAGCGGCTTAACCTGCAGCTCGACAAGATCGGCTTTCCGCTGTGCAAGGGCCATGTCATGGCGCGCAACCCGTTGTGGCGCAAGACGGCGAGCCAGTGGCGTGCTCAGACCGCGCTGTGGGCGCGCCGGCGAAGCCCGGCCGCCATCCTGTTCGCCGACATCTTTTTTGACTTTCGTGCGATCTGGGGTCCGCTGGAGCCGGCCACGGAGCTTCGCCAATTCGTCACGACGACTCTCGCCGCCTATCCGGCACTGCTCAGCCAGATGTGCCGCGACGAGACTGTGCAATCGGTGGCGATCGGGTTGTTCGGTCGTCTAGTCACCGCTTCGCGCGGTGAATACCCCGGCCGGGTCGACCTCAAGCTGCGCGGGACAATGCCGCTGGTCTCATCGGTGCGCCTGCTGGCGGTGCGCGAAGGGGTGTCGGAGACGGCCACGCTCGCACGCATCGCCGCGCTTGCCGAACGCGGCCCCATCGAGCGCGACGAGGCCGACGCCTTGGTCGGCGCCTTCAATCACGTGACTTCGGTGCTGCTGCGTCAGCAGCTGTCCGATTTCCAGGCCGGGCTGAAGGTCGGCAATTTCGTTGCCCCACAGACGCTGTCGCGGCGCGAGCGGAAGCTGCTGGTCGATTCGCTGCGGGCGATCGAGGAGTTCCGCACCGAGACCCGGTCGGAGTTCACCGGTGCGCTATTTTGAGTCCCATGCGGCCTAAGACGCGGCGGCGAGTGACTGCGGCGGCGCGACCGGAACGACAAAGGAGAAGGCGGCGCCGCGACCGGTTTGGCTTTCCACCCAGATGCGGCCGCCG
>JACQDQ010000232.1 GCA_016201015.1 Pseudomonadota bacterium
AACCATTCCCCTCGGCGGTCAGCCGAGGAGCTTCAAGGGCCAGCCCTATCTCCTGAATTTTGCGATGCCCAACTTCTATTTTCACGTCACCGCGACTTACGCCATCTTGCGCCATTGCGGCGTGGAAATCGGCAAGCGGGACTTCCTGGGCGCGTTCTGACGACGAAGGCGAAAGCGGTCCGCAGGTCGGACTGCGCTCGCCGGTAACATGAAGGCCGGCCAGTCGACATATCACCCGGCATCCGCCTTTTTGACGGTTCGATTTTCCGGCAGCAACCCACCGCGATGGCAGGCAGTCGTCGATAGATGCCCGCGCCATTGGGCCTACGACTAGCTCGTCGCTAGGGGGTGCTGCACTTGGCAGGTCAATCCGCCGTCGACGACCAATTCGGTTCCGGTGATGTACTTGGCCTCGTCCGAAGCGAGGAACACGGCGGCGTTGGCGACATCCCAGGCATCGCCGAACCTGCGTAGCGGAATCGTCGCAGCGCGCAGCGCCCGCGCCGCAGCAGGGTCGCTGACGCCGAATGTCTTCTTGAATGTCTCGCCCGCGCCCTTGGCAAGCAGCGGCGTATCGATGATGCCGGGCGAGATGACATTGGCGCGGATATTCTTCGGCCCATACTGCGCCGCGATCGCGCGCGTGAACGTCACGATCGCGCCTTTGCTGGTCGCATAGGCGATCTGCGGCATCCCGAGATAGCGCATTCCCGACACCGAGCCGACATTGACGATGACGCCTCCGCCCTGTGCCGTCATGACAGGGAGCGCGTAGCGGCACGTCATGAACATGCCCTTGAGATTGGTGTCGAGGACCCGGTCCCAGGTCTGCCCGTCGATATCCTCGGGGCCGCCCATGGCGGAAATGCCGACATTGTTATGCAGGATATCCACGCGGCCATGGAGACGTACGCAAGTTTCCACCAGACCGCGAGCGTCGGACTCATTGGCGACATCGGCGACGTGGATATCGCAGCTTCCGCCTTCGTCAATGATTAGGCCGCAAGTTTCCGCAGCCGCAGGCCCGCTGATGTCTACTGCGAGAACCTTCGCACCGGCTCGGGCAAAAGCCACCGCCGCGGCCTTGCCGTTGCCCCAGCCCGGGCCGCATGAGCCGGCACCGACGACAATCGCAGCCCTGCCTTCGAGCCGTTTCATCCCGCCCTCCATTTCGAGAATGCGCCGCGGCGACGCAGTGGCTCGTCACGAACGATGCGTGTCAACGTCACTCGAGCCGCAGCAGTCCCGTCAACGCTCCCACATCGTCGAGCAGTTCAAGACGTTCGATGCATGCCACGACCTGCGCCGCCCGGGAAATTCCAAGCCGCGGCTCGGCAAACGCCAGGAATCTCGCCACGACCTCGTCACGGCTCATCGAACGGAAGTCTTCCTGGGCGACCTCGACGTTCCCTCCGCCGCGACTGACAATGCGGATGCTGGCGCCCTGGCGAGCCGGGAAGGCTGTCGACAGACGCTCATCCGCAACCACTTCGCAGCGTGCCGCCAAAGCGTTCACGGTCGGGTCGCCGAAGTTCTTCCAGTTCGATTCGAAGATGCCGCGGGCGGCCAGCACGGACGCGACGCTGAACTGAATGCTCATGATCGCGCTCTGATGGGCGTCGATCGGTCCTTTGTTGTCGCATCCCGGGTACCGGGCCGCCGCCTCGGTCGTGCGGATTTCGACCGATGCGATAGAGTCTGGATCGATCGGCCCGCGACGGACGACTTCTTGCGCAAGCTGACACGGTGTCTGCACGAAGAAACACGCCGGCGCCGGCTTATGAACGATGCTGAGCAACTCGAACTCCTGGCCCAACGCCCGGGTCAGCTCGTGCGCTCGCTGCCGCGCGCCAAATCCGGCCAGGAGGCCGGACTGGCCGTCCAATATTGTCGGCGCAGCGGTGACGCCGGCTTGTGCCAGGAGGACCGAAGCGACCGCGTTTCTCGCGGCGAATCCGGCATGGAACGGATGCTCGCCGGTGCCCGCATGGGCCCACTCATTGAGTCCCGCGGCGGTCTGCGTCGCCAAGCTCACGGCGGCAACCATCTGCGCGGGCGCCAGCCCCAGAACGCGAGCCGCCGCGACAGCAGCCGCAGTCGGCGCGACGAGCGCGGTTGGGCGAAAGATCGCCGCGAGTTCCGGCGTGACGAGCGCGCGCGCCAGCCGGCACATCGTCTCGTATCCGGCGACGACCCCTTCGAGCAGCGACGCCCCGTTGCGATGCCGATGATCGGCGAGGGCGAGCGCTGCCGGAATCACGACGATGCCGGGATGGGTCGCCGTGGGTGGATGGGTGTCGCTGCGGTCCGTGGCCGCGGTCGAAACAGCATTCACGAATGCCGCATCGGCCGGCGCGGCGACGTGACGGCTCCCGACGACGACGGCCGAATGCCCGGGTTGATCGATCGATATCGTGCGCAAAGCCGCTTGCGCCCGCGGATCGGACTCGAGCAGGAAATTTCCGAATAGCGCATCGATGATGCAAGTCTTGGCCTTCTCGACCACCTCGCGGGACAAGGCCTCAACGCGCAGCGAGGTTGCAAACGACGCAATCGTCGCGAGCGCCGGCGTCGCGGCCCTATCTGCGCCGTCATGCCGTTCGACGACGTCGAATGTTCCGGACATGGCTCAACCAGCCTCCAGACGGGTACGAAACTGCCTCAATTCGTCCTCGTAACTTCTCCAGTGTCCTCGGCCGCCAGCATGGTCGTCAGGAAGGTTTGCGCATATTGGAGACGCGACGCCGGCGCCATCGGCACCATCGCGTAATACGCCTTCCGGCCGAGGCCGACGGCGGTTTGGTTCAATCCTTTGATGGCTTTGACGTAGGCGTCGACTGCCGCCATCACCTGCGATTTCGGAACCACCTTGTTCACGAGATGGAGCTGCAACGCGTCGGCGGCCGAAATCCGTGCGCCCGTATAGAGCATGTCGAAGGCTCGCTTTGTCGGCAGAATTGGAATCAACACGCCCAGCGCCAGCGCCGGGAACAATCCGTGGGTCGCCTCCGGGTAGCCGAATTGCGCCTCGTCGGACGCTACCGCCAGATCGCAGAACGACAGCAAGCTCATGCCGCCGGCGGTGCAATGCCCGGTGACGGCGGCGACGATCGGGGCCGCCGCGCGTCCCATGCGGTCTTGCATCGAGCAGAATGCCTGCGCGTAGTCGCTGCGTTGCTGCAGCGTGCCCTTGGGATAGCCGTCGACGCGTCCGCCCGCGCAGAAATACTCCCCAGCGCCGGTCAACACGATGACGCGGACCGAACGGTCCGCGTCGGCATCCTCCATCGCGTCGTGGATCGCCATCATCATCTTGCGATCCATGCGGTTATGGTCGTCGGGACGATTCAACGTCACGGTCATGACCCCGTCTTTCACGGTCTTGGTCAGAGGATCGCTCATTTCAACCTCATGGGGTGCTGCGCTCGTGTGCTGTCGGCATTGGGCAATTGCGCGCCGTCGGCTCGACGGAGCCGCGTTCCGCCTGGACGACCTACGCGACGAATTGATGCACCGAGTATTTGATGTCCTTGTGCGGCAACAGCGTCGAATAGAAGGTTACGACCTCCTCGACGCCACCTTGATCGAGCGGCCGGCCCCAGGCAGCGCCGGCGGGACCATTGACCGGAAGTTGCGAGACCAGCACGCGGACCTTCTGCGCTTCGTCTTTGGTCAGGAACCGTCCGGTGACGCGCAGCTCGATCTCCTTCAATACGTCGGGATCTCCGCCCCAATCGAAGAGCGCGTTGTAGCCGATATAGTCGAACCGCAGATCCGAATCCTTTGCGCCATAGCGCTCGCGTAGCTGCCGGCCGACCATATCCGCCGCCAGGAGCGCCTTGCGATAGGCGCCGGTGCCGCCATAGAGGACGCGGCCCATTCCGATGAAGCCCTGGCGCACGGCAAGAGCGACTCTCGCCGTGGATGTGCGAGGGTGACCGGTGGTGCCGGCGATCCGCACCCGATCCGGCCCAGCCTGGCGGACGGACGTCGTCGTGAAGTCGACCACGCCGGGCGCATGGATATAGGCGGCCGGATCGCCGATCTCATAGACGAGCTGTTCCTTGCAGCTCTGTTCGTTGACGACGCCACCGGTGCCGGGAAGCTTGGTGATGATCGCGCTTCCGTCTGGCTCCACTTCGCCGATGGGGAAGCCGAGCCGATGGAGGTCGGGAACATCCTTCAGACCGGGCTCCGCGAAGTAACCGCCCGTGATCTGAGCGCCGCATTCGAGCAGATGGCCGATACCGAGCCCGCTGCCGATTCTGTCCCAGTCGTCGAATTTCCAACCGAACTCGTGGATCATCGGCGCCAGAAACTGCTCGGAGTCGCCGGCCCGCGGCGTCAGGACAATGTCCGCCCCGGATCGCAGCGCGTCGACGATAGCTTCAAATCCGCCATAGGCGAGGGCGCCCATCACGTCATTGCCGAGCGCGGATACGGGCTTGCCCGTCTCGCGCACGATCGGGTCCTGCTGCCGAACAACGTCCGAAACGTCGCCGCCAAGCACATAGGCGACTTTGAGGCCTTTGATGCCGAGATCGCGGCAGACATCGACGGCGAGGCGCGCGGCGCCTTCCGGATCGAGCGCGCCGGCGTTGGCGATGATCTTCGTGCCGTTGCGGACGCATCCCGGGAGCACCGCGCGCAACTTCGGCTCGAGCTGAATGTCGTAGGCCGGCAAACCGGCCTGCTTGCGCATGAATGCCATCGAGATGGCCTTCTCCGACGAACAGTCGAAGACGATGTAGTCGAGCTTGCCGCGCTCGGCCACGGCCCGTGCCGCGTCGAGGTCGTCGCCTTCATGAGCCGATCCGGCGCCGAGACGAAGCGTCTGCTTCTTGGTCATGAGCTACCTCGGGCCGGCAGGTTCCGGCTCGGGGGTGCCTCTCCGCGAATCTCGAGCTCAAGCAGAATCGTGCTGAAGCCCTTGCCGTGTCCGTCGATCATCAATGCGCAGGTCACGCCCCCGTCCAGCGCTTCGTGCACGACGAAATTCAAGGCCCCGATCTTCGGCAGTTCGTAGCGCACCGCGGGTCCCTTCACGCCGGGGCCAAGGTGCTTCAACACCAGGTCGGCCGTCACGTGTTCGCGAATCCACTCGTAGTCCTCTGGCTCATAGCAAATGAGGCCGATATTGACCGTGGCGCCTTTATCACCAGAGCGGGCGTGGCATACATCTCGCAGCTTCGTCACTGGCATGTTGATCGTCTCTCTTGGCCGGGAGACCGCGCGTGCCGAAATGCGTTAGACCAAGCCATGCTTCTCTTCAAGCGCGGCGATCCAAGTTCGATCCCAACGGCCTTCGCGGATGGCCCGCATGCCTTCCTCTTCCTTCAGTCCTTGTGCCCTGGCCTTCTGGATCAGTTGCTCGGCTTCCAGCTGCGGAAAGGCGACGAGGCCGTCGGCATCGCCGACGACGATGTCACCGGGCGCAACCGACAACCCGTCGACCGAGACGGGCACGTTGATCTCGCCGGGGCCATTTTTGTAGGGCCCCTTGCATGTCACGCCCCGCGCAAAGCACGGGAAGTCGCGCTGCCCGATTTCGGCGGCGCCGCGAATCGCGCCGTCGATGACGATGCCCGCCGCGCCGATGCTCTCAAGATAGCTGAGCATGATTTGCCCGGTAACGGCCTGGTTGATGTCGCCGCCGCCGTCAACCACCAGCACATCGCCGGATCGGACGTAGTCCAGGGCCCGGTGCAGCACCAGATTGTCGCCGGAACGGACCCGCACCGTCACCGCTGTGCCGGCCATTCTGCCGGATCGATGGTACGGCCGCAGATTGGCCGTGCCGACGAGCCCCTGCATGTTGTCGCTGAGGAGCGCGGTCGGAATCTTGCGCAACGCCGCGATCACGGCGGCGTCGGCCTGGGCCGGCGATGGATTTCGCCTTGTACCGATCGTCTGCATAAGACCCCGCTCCTGCCGTCCACCTACCTGTCAGAGTGTCGGCACCGGCGGCAGTTTGTTGCCGATCCACTTTTCATAGATACGGCCGAGATCGCCGTTCTGAAGGTGGAAGAAGACAAACGTGTTGATCCATTGAAGGAGAGGCCGTCAGCATGCTGAACTTGATCTCGAACTGCCGCTCCGGATAGCGCTTGATCAGAGTGCCGGCGATCGGTAGCGCCGTGCCGTAGGCATCGACTTGCCCCGACATCATCGCGGTCGTCGCGGCGGCATCGTCGTCGAAGCGGATGATCTGTGTCCCTTGCGGAGCCTCGCGCACCAGCGACTGCTCGGTGAACGAACCGCGCGCCACCGAGACCTTCTTGCCGACCAGATCGGCATAGGTCTTGATGGCGGCGGACCGCGGGGCCATCAGGACGGAGCCGGTTGCGCCGTAGGGGGTCGAGAACCACGCGGACTTGGCGCGCTCGGGCGAGATGGCGAACGTCGCCATGATCAAGTCGACGCGGTGCGTCACCAGGTACGGAATGCGGTTGGCGGCAGTCGTCTGAACGATCTCGAGCTCGACGCCGAG
>JACQDQ010000065.1 GCA_016201015.1 Pseudomonadota bacterium
ATCGCCACATGAGTGATGCCGGGCTCCAGTCGCGCCAGCCTCGCCGCGACGATGCCGCCTTCGGAATGGCCGAAGACCAGCAGACGAGTCGGATCGTTTTGCGCTAGCCGCCGCGCGGCGTCGAGCGCGGCGCTGAGCGCCACGACCCAGCGTTCGAGCGTATGCTCGCGGAGAAACTCCGGCGGACAGCCAGTCGCGCTGCCGCCATTGCCTTCGGCACCGGGCATGACACCCGGCTTTTCGACCGTCAACACGTGAAAGCGTCCGCCGCTCTGCGCCAGCAAGACATCGTGGTAACCGCCGCGCACGCCGCCGTCGGCGCGGCGCCGGAGCTGCGCGGTGCAGCCCGAACCTTGCACGAACAGCGCCAGCGGCCGCCTGTCGGGCGCGCCGGAGATGTACCACGTGATGTCGCGGCCAAGCGTATCGACGGTCATCCCGCCGAGAAATGGCGAACCGGCGACCGGTTCGATACCGGCGGCGTGCGGCGTCGTCGCGGCAAGAAACGCGGCAACCGCAAGCGCCATCGACAGCTTTCTCGGCATGACGGCAGGCGCGCGATCAGGCTGGGGATCGATCGAGCGGCAGGACGCGCACCGGCACCGCATGGTCGCGTCCGCGGATCGTCTGCGGCGGCTGCCGCTCGAAGCCGTCAAATTCCGCCGCCTCGGCCACGCGCTCGCCGGCAACGGCGGCGAGCAGGTCCTCGCTGACGACGAGGCCGGCCTCCAGCGGCCGCGCCAGCTCCTGCAGCCGGCTCGCCACGTTGACCGTATCGCCGACCACGGCGAACTCCAGGCGCCGGGCGTCGCCGATATTGCCGAGCATGGCGGGTCCATGATGGAGGCCGATGGCGACGCGGATGGGGAAGTCGCCGGACTCGTGCCTCAGACGATTCCATTCGGCGATGTCGGCAAGCATCAGCCGCGCGCAGCGCAGCGCGTTGGTCGCGTCGCGCGGCGAGGGGCGGGGCGTGCCGAACGTCGCCATCATGCCGTCGCCGGTATATTTGTCGAGCGTGCCCTCGGTGGCGAAGACCTGCCGCACCATGCGGCGCTGGAATTCGCGCAGCAGGGCGAAGATCGCTTCGGCCGGCTGCTCCTCGCACAGGCGGGTGAAGCCGACGATGTCGGCGAACATGACGGCGATCCTCTGGCTCCGCGGCGGGCCGAACGGCTCGTCGGCCGCGGCCAATTCATCGACCATGTTGGGCGCGAAATAGCGGGCGAGATTGGCGCGCGCCCGCTCCGTGGTCTTGAGCCTGGTGATGTCGAGGGCGACCGTCACCACGTTCTCGACATTCCCCGCCTCGCCCTTCAGCGGCAGCTTGGCGGTGAACCAGGTATGCGGCGTGCCGTTGATGTCGACGAATTCGCGCTCGGTGAACGGCAATGGTTGGCCGGTCGCGACGACCGCCTGGTCGAGGCGCCCCGACTCGCCGCCATAGGACTTGCCGACGAAGTCGGCGCTGGTCTTGCCGATCGCCGCCTCGGGCGCGACGCCGTAGACCTCGCCCTGGAATTTGTTCATCAAGACGTAGCGCGACTGGCGGTCCTTGACGTTGATGATCGCCGGCACCGCGTCGATGACGGCGCGCAGCAGGCGGCGGTTCTGTTTGAGTTGCTGCTCGCGGCGCTTCAGACCCGTTATGTCGGTGCGCAGGCTGACGATGCCGCCTTCCTGCGTCCGGTACTCGGTCATCAGCACCCAGCGCCGATCCGGCCGCTGCACGAGGTAAGGCGGCCCGGGATTGCGGTGGCGCCCGAGCCGCTCCTCCACCCAGTGCTCGGGGTCGTAGCCGCGCGGGACCTGGCCGCGCGCCACGCCGGCGCGGACGATGTCGGCGAACGGCGTGCCCGGGATCATGAGATCGGGGGCGAAGGAGTAGTCATCGCGATATTTGGAGTTGAAGAGGACCAAGCGATCGTCGGCGTCGTAGAGCACGAACCCGTCATTGAGCGCCTCGATGGCGTCGCGCAGCCTTCCCTCGGCGGCGCGCCGCTCGGCAACTTCGGCCGATAGCTGACGCGTGCGCGCGGCGACCCGCGCCTCGAGCTCCGCGTTGCTGGCGCGAATCTCCTTGAGCAGGCGAATGATCGTCTCCTGTGCCGCCTTGCGCTCGGTCACGTCCTGGAATGCGGCGATGTTCACCGGTTCGCCGCCGACGCGCAACCTCCGAGCGGACATCAGCACCCAGACAACCCGGCCGTGCGGCGTCCTCAGACATGTCATGAAGTCGTTGACTGTCTCTTCGCGCTGCAGCTGGTCGATCAGGCGCGAGCGGTCGGCCTGTTCGACGAAGAACTGGTGAGTGCGGGTCCGAAACAGCTCTTCGGACGTTACCTCCACGAGGTCGAGAGCGGCGCCATTGGCAAAGAGAAACTGGCCGGACTCCTTCTCGCTGATTACCAGCGGAATCGGCAGCAGTTTGATCAGCCGCGACAGGACGTCGGCGTCGGAGAAGAAAGAAGGGGCCGGCGCGGCGGGCAATGCGGCGTCAGTCATATTGCGCTCCGGAATTATGCTGCGCGGATTGGTCGGCTGCGCGGCGCGGAAAGTCAAGCGCGATGGATCGCGACGCGCCCGCGTGATAGCGTGCGCCGTCGTTTCAGTTTCACATGCAAGTGATCGTCGTCCTCCCGTGATCACCGATCCGCTGTTCTACGCGCTCGCCGTGCCGGCCTTTCTGCTGACCGGGATCGCCAAGGGCGGCTTCGGCGCCGGGCTCGGCTCGATGGCGGTGCCGCTCATGGCGCTGACCGTGCCGGTGCCGCAGGCCGCGGCCATCATGCTGCCGCTGCTCTGCGTCATGGATCTCATCGGCCTGTGGACCTACCGGTTCAAATGGGACCGGAAAAATCTGCGGATTTTGGCGGTTGGCGGGCTTCTCGGGATCTATCTCGGCTATCTGTCGTTTCGCCATCTCGACGAGCACTATATCCGCCTGCTGGTGGGCGCCATTGCCGTCGGCTTCCCGCTGAATGCTTGGCTGCGCCGCGGCGCCGGCGTGCGCGCCGCCGATCCGTCATGGCCCAAGGGCGTCGCGTGGTCGGCCGTCTCCGGCATTTCGAGCTTCGTCGCCAATTCCGGCGGACCGCCGGTGGCGGCTTACTTGCTGCCGCAGCGCATGGACAAGACGGTCTTCGTCGGCACCACGGTGATCTACTTTGCCGCGGTGAACTATCTCAAGATCGGGCCGTATTGGCTGCTCGGCCAGTTCACGCCCGAAAATCTGCTCACCTCTCTCGTGCTCATGCCGCTGGCGCCGCTCGGCATGTGGCTCGGCATCTGGATGCACGAGAAGATCGACCAACGCTATTTTTACACGTGGTGCAACGCCATGTTGTTCGCGATCGGCGTGAAATTGGTATGGGATGGCGCCGCGGCGTTCTTCTAGGGTCGGATTGCAGTCTGGCGTCGCTCTGGGAAATTCGGAAATTCGGGGACAGACCACAATTAGAAATTCGGGGACAGACCACAATTACATTGAATCGCCGGTCAGACTGATGCGCAACCGTGGTCTGTCCCCAATTTTCATCCGTCCGGCGCCATCGCGGGCCGCCCCTCGGGTCAAGCCCAAGGGCAGATCGGCCCCTACACGGAATAATATCCTAATCACGTAGCGCCGCGGGCGACGCGCCCCGGCCCTGGCGGGCCGCGGCTATCCTTGAAACTAGACCATTGCGTTCTATATAGGAACATAACGTAGATATGCAAGTGGCGATGAATACCCCTCCTTCCTATCGGAACAAACGTGGCGATCGGGCGAATCAAATGGTCG
>JACQDQ010000267.1 GCA_016201015.1 Pseudomonadota bacterium
CAACGCAGCCCCGCTCGGTGAACTTGATGGCGTTGCCGATCAAATTGAGGAACACCTGACGGAGCCGCGTCGGATCGCCACGGAAATTCCGCCGAACTGCGGGATCGATGCAGACCGCCAAATCTATGTTCTTCTCGCGCGCCTTGGTCGAGAGCAGCTCAAGCGCGCCCTCCACCACCTCTTCCATGCTGAAGTCGATCGCCTCGACCTCGATGCGTCCGGCTTCGAGCTTCGAAACGTCGAGGATATCGTTGATGATTCCGAGCAGTGACTCGGCGCAGTCCCGTACCGCCTCGGCGCTCTGCCGCTGCTCGTCGCTCAATGGCGAGTCGAGCAGCAGCCCACTCATGCCAATGATGCCGTTCATCGGCGTGCGAATCTCGTGGCTCATATTGGCCAGGAATTCGGACTTGGCAAGGTTCGCCGCCTCCGCCGCTTCGCGCGCGCGGTTAGCCTCGACGCGCGCGATCTCGATCTTCTCCGCGGCCGCGGCGATCTCGGCGGCCTGCGCCTCCAAGCGCCGATGCGAGTCCTCAAGCTGGGACTCGTGCAACCTGAACGCATTGATGTCGCGTACGACCGAAATATACCCATAGCCATCCGGCAACGGCGCGCCGCGATGCTCGATCCACTTGCCGCTTACCATGCGTCGTTCGTAGTGCATCGGCACCGGGCTCGAGAACACCGCACGGCGCTTCTTGATGATCTCGTCAAAGTTGCCGTCTCCGTACTCGCCGCGCTTGGCGAGCATGCACATCATGGCGTGCACCGGGTCCGGCGCCGACATGATCGCGTCCTTGTCCAATTCCAGGATCTGGAAGATTTGATCGTTGTAGGCAATGAGCTCGAAGTCGCGGTTGAGCACCTGAATGCCGTCGGGGATGGCCTTGAAGATCGCTTCCAGCATCGCGTTCTTCCGCGCGAGTTTGGCGTCGGCGCGGACCACGGCCGTCACGTCCCGCGTGACGCCCCGATAGCCGAGAAACTTGCCGTCGGCATCGAAGATCGGGGTCACACTGAGACTGATATAGATCTTTTTCCCATCCTGTCGCTTGACGCGGCAGACAAGATCGCGAAACGGCTGGCGCGCGTCGACCGTCTCGAGGTAGCGCTTCCAGGCCGCTTTGTCGGTGGGCACCGCTTCGCCGGATTGGAGCATCTTCCGCCCGACGATTTGGTCCGGATCACCACCGGTCTTGCGCACGCCGTCGGAAATATAGGTGATGCAGTTGTCCGGGTCGGTTTCCCAGAACCAATCATTGGCGACGCCCGCCCAGCCCTCCAGCCGGCGCTGCGCGGCGTCCGCATCCTCTTGCGCCTGCCGGTTCGCCCGGGTCAGCGCTTCGTGGCGCCGGAGCTGTCGCGACAGCACGGCGACCAGGAATCCCAGCATCGCCGCGGCCACCAACGCAGCCATGCCGATGATCGTCGCATGCGCACGCCAACTGGCCAGGGCAGCCGTCTCGGCCATCGAGATCCTGACGACCAACGGGAAGCGTTCGACGACGCGAAGGGCGGAGATGCGCTTGATGCCGTCAGTCGAGCTTACCCCGTCGACCACTGCGCTCGGTCCCGTGCCCAGGAGATTCGCAAATTCGGGAAAGCTGGCGCCGGCTTGGCCACGGAATTCGGCTCGCTCGGGCGCGCTCACCAACAACGCCCCGTCGCGGCGGTATAGGGCGACGGCGCTGTCTTGGCCGAGATCGAGCGAGCCATAGAGCGACGAGATGTATGCGACGTCGATAGTGGCGCTGGCGATGCCCGCGAAGGAACCGTCCGGGCGGTTGATCCGCCGGCTCAACGCAATGCTCCACCGTCCGTCGGCTCGACTCTGAATTGGCACACCGATAAACAGCCCCGCTTCGGCTGATGCTTTGTGCGCCAAAAAATGCTCGCGATCGGCGATCGATATGTCGGGTGGCGGATAGCTGCGTGAGCTGTGGATCATTCGTCCGCTGGCATCGAAGACGCCAATTGCGCCAATGACCGGCACGCGCGCGGCGCTCTCGCGCAGGCGCTCGTGAATTCCATCCCCGCCGAGGCCACGCTCGCTCGCCAGTTTCAACGCCAAGCGCTGCACGAGATCGGCGCTTTCGACCGTCCGCGCCGTTTCGTCGGCCAAAATCAGATTGATGTTCGAAAGCTGTCGCTCCGCTTCCTCCCGCGCGACGATGCGCAGCTCCCAGAGCGCGAAAGTGCTGAGCGACAGCACGATCGCAATCGCGAAGAGTCCGAAGCCGAGCACGGCGCGACTCAGCCGCATCTCGCCGAAGCGAGACCATCCAGCAACGGACTGTGACTGCGCCGCAGCCGTCATGATGCCTTCGCTGATATCGTTGCTCGCGCGTATGTCACAATCGCGTTATGCGGCGTCGTGCCGCATCCTCCCGACGCAATAAGCGGCCTGCCGGTAGGATGGCCCCTCTCGGTTAATTCTGGTTTAAGAACCGCTGCATCTGCGGTGCGTGCGGTCGGGTGGCGGCGCTGCCGACCGTGGCGATGGTTCTTAACGATTCTTAATCATACGGCGTCGGCCAGACCTCTCGTCCGGCAGCAGGGCCACGTCCGCCCGCGGGGCAGGAATTGGCCGCGTCCTGGCGTTCCCTTGACCGCACCCTCCTCGCAAACCACTTCGCCGCGCGACAGGGTGACGACCGGCCAACCGGTGAGTTCCATGCCTTCGTAGGGGGTGTAGTCGACCGCATGGTGCAATTTGCCATTCGTGATGCGCACCTTGCGCGCGGGGTCCCAGATCGCGAGATCCGCGTCGGAACCAACCGCAATCGTACCCTTGCGCGGGTGCAGACCGTAGATCTTCGCGGGACTGGTCGCCGTCAACGCAACGAAGTTCTGCAGCGTGATGCGCCCCTTGCCGACCCCCTCCGAAAAGAGCAGCGGCAGCCGCGTCTCGATGCCCGGGACGCCGTTTGGCACGCGACGAAACGGCGGGGTTATGCCGGCGACGAGCTTGCCTTTCGCGTCGCCCGCCGTGAACGGGGCATGGTCGGAGGAAAAGACCTGGAACACGCCGCCGGCGAGACCGTCCCAGATCGCCGGCTGGTTGGCTTTGTCGCGCGGCGGCGGGCTGCAGATGCATTTCATGCCCGCGATTCCCTCCTGGCCGAGATCGTCCTCGGAAAGGAACAGGTATTGCGGGCAGGTCTCAGCGTAGACGCGTAAGCCGCGGCCTTGCGCCCAGCGAATCTGTTCCACCGCCTCGGCACCCGAAACGTGGACAATAAGCACCGGGATGTCGACGAGCTCGGCCAGGGTGATCGCCCGATGAGTCGCCTCGCGCTCGACCGGCTTGGGACGCGAAATAGCGTGAAACCGCGGCTGCGTGCGGCCGGCCAGCTCCAGCTTTTCGGTCAGCCAGGCGATGCAGTCGGTGTTCTCGGCGTGGATCATCGTCATCGCGCCTTCGCGGCGGGCAAGCGCGAGCACGTCGAGCATCTGCCGATCGTCGAGCTTGAGCTCGTCGTAGGTCATATAGACCTTGAATGACGTGTAACCGTCCTTGATCAGCGCGGGCAGTTCCTGCCCCAGCACCTGGTCGCTGGGATCGGAGACGATGAGGTGAAATGCGTAGTCGATCATCGCCTTGCCATCGGCGCGCCGATGATAGTCCTGGACCGCCTCGCGCAGCGACCGGCCTTTCACCTGGCAGGCGAAGGGAATGATGGTCGTCGTGCCGCCGCAGGCCGCCGACCGCGTGCCGGTGGTGAAGTCGTCGGCCATGACCGACCCGTCGCTCATCGGTTGATCGATATGGCAGTGCCCATCGATACCACCCGGCAGCACCAGCCGCCCCGTTGCGTCGATGAAACGCGCGCCCGCGTCCAGCCCTTCGCCCAGCGCCGCGATGCGCCCGCCGCTGATGCCGATATCGCAACGCATGATATCGGCCGCCGTCGCGATCGTGCCGCCTTTGATGACGATGTCGAACTCCGCCATGACCTGACTCCTAGCGCACTTCGCGGAACAACCGGCCCCAGCCCTTGACCCGTGCCGGGTCGATTCCCGCCAATCTAAGCGAACTCCATACCGCCGTGGCAATCGAGTCGTAGATCGGTATGCCGATCTCCCGCTCCAGCGATTCGACCAACGGCGCGCCGTTGAGATTGGTGCAAAAGATCGTGATCGCGTCGGGTCTCGCCCGCGCCACGTCGC
This sequence comes from Pseudomonadota bacterium, assembly GCA_016201015.1. Taxonomy (GTDB): domain Bacteria; phylum Pseudomonadota; class Alphaproteobacteria; order CACIAM-22H2; family CACIAM-22H2; genus JACQDQ01. Next base: position 4,171 of record JACQDQ010000267.1, read on the forward strand.
GCACCATCGCCCGCAACGTCTCCGCACCCACCTCGGAGAACGAAAAATTACCCTTGTCGTTGAGATGCCGTTCGCCCGCGCAGGCGAAGCCTTCGCGCTCGAAATTGGCGACGATCTTCGCCTGCACGTCATGCAAATACGGCGTCACCAGGCCATAGCGGGCAACGCCCGTGGCGCGGAATGCCTCGGCAAGCGCCAGCACCGAGGACGTCGCCGTGATCCCCGTTTCCCTGGCGATGGCAGCGCACAGAGCACGGTCGCGATCGAAGCCGAGCCAGCCGGCCGAGGTGCCGTTCCATGCGATCACCTCGACCCGCGCGTCGGCGAGCAGCCGCGCGGCATCGAGCAGGGGCGCCATCTCGAATTGCCCTTGCGCGCTCGCCGCGAGCGAAATCTCAGTCACGCGAAATCGCCCGAAATGCGCCGTCACCTCCGGCAGCCCCGCAAGCATGGCACTCGTCACCGGCTCGAGAATGGTATTGGAGGATGGAGTCAGCATCCCGAGCAGGACGCGCCTTGTCATGTCGCTGCTCCGGCTTGCCGCTCGGTCAATGCCGCGCCAGCATGCGATGCTCGAGCCGGCTGAGCACGCGCACCACGGGCCATAGCAGGACGAGGTAAAATAAGGCAGCAAGGACGATCGGCGACGCGTTGTAGGTGATCGATTGCGCGGAGCGCGCGGCGAACAACAGTTCCGGAAGCGCCACGACGCTGGCGATGGAGGTGAGCTTCGCCACTTCCAGGGTGTTGCTGATGAGGTCAGGCACGACGTTGCGCACCGCCTGCGGCACGACGACATACGCCATAGTCTGCGCCGCCGACAGGCCGGTCGATCGCGCCGCCTCGAACTGGCCGCGCACGACACTCTCGATTCCGGCGCGGAAGATCTCGCCGTAATAGCTCGACGTATTGAGCAGGAAGCCGAGGACGACCGCGGTGAAGGGCGCGATATCCCAGCCGGTAAAGGGAATTCCGAAGTAGATGAAGATCAGCAAGACGAGCGGCGGAAAGGCACGGAAGAAATCGACATAGGCGACCAGCGGCCAGCGTACCCAATTGCTCCCTTGCGTGCCGAGCAGCGCGACGATAAGGCCGCCGGCCAGACCCACCGGAATAACGACGAAGCAGAGCACGATGGTCATGCCGAGGCCCTGCAGCAGCAGCGGAAAGGCCGCCTGCATGATCTTGACGTTGAAGAAGCTGTCGATGATGAGCGTCATCGCGATTTATCTTTTCCAGGCAAAGCGCGTTTCGATCCAGCGGCCGAACACCACGAACGGCACGAACAGGATGAGATAAGCAAGGGCGCCGAGAGTAAGCGTCGAGGGATTGTAGGAGAACGACAGGCCGGTCTGCGCCTGAGTCAAGATCTCCGGCACAGCGACCACGGAGCCGAGTGCGGTGCCCTTGGTGATGGCGATCGCGCGGTTGGTCAGCGGCGGAATGGTCAGGCGCACCGCCTGCGGCAGCACGACATAGAGCAATGCCTGCTCGAAGCGCAGGCCGGTTGAGCGCGCCGCCTCCCACTGACCCTTGCTCACCGAGACGATGCCGGCCCAAAAGATCTCCTCCGCGAAGGCGGTAAGCACGAGGCTCAGGCTGATCCACACGGCAACGAAGCCCGACACGCCCAGACCGACATTGGGCAGCGCGAAATAGATCATGATGATGATGACGAGCGGCGGCAGTGCGCGAAACATGTCGACCAGAAACACGATCGTCCAATTGACGAGGCGAATCTGCTGCGAGCGGATGACGGCCAGCAGCAATCCCGCCGTCAGCCCCGTCGCGATGATGACGAGGGCGAGATAGGTCGTCAGCACGAACCCATCGACGATCATCGGCAGGTAGCGCGCCATCACCTCGAGATTGAAAAACGTGGACAAGAAGCGATCGAGATCGGTCATCGGCGGGTCAGCGATGCTCGATCCGCGTCACGAACTCCCGCGTCCGCGTCTGCGCCGGGCTGCCGAATATTCGTTCCGGCGCTCCCGCCTCGACGATTTCGCCCTTGTCGAGGAAGACGACCCGGTCCGCCGCCGTCCGTGCAAACTGCATCTCGTGGCTGACCACCACCATCGTCATGCCGGATTCGCGCATGTCGCGCATCACCTTCAGCACGCTGCCGACGAGCTCGGGATCGAGCGCCGACGTGGGCTCGTCGAACAGCATGACCTTGGGCTCCAGCGCAAGCGCGCGCGCAATGGCAACACGTTGTTGCTGGCCGCCGGAAAGCTCGTTCGGATAGGACTTGGCTTTTTCCGCCAGACCGACACGGGCCAGCGCGGCCATCGCGATCTCGTCGGCCTCGTCGCGCGGCTTGCCCAGCACCTTGCGCAGCGCCAACGTGACATTGCCCAGCGCGTTCAGATGCGGATAGAGATTGAACGACTGGAACACCATGCCGATCCGGCGGCGCATGGCGTTGATATCTACGCCCGGCGCGAGGATGTCGATACCGTCGACGACGATCGTGCCGCTGGTCGGCTGCTCGAGCCGATTGAAGCAACGGAGCAGCGTGCTCTTGCCCGAACCGGACGGGCCGATGATGAAGACGAGCTCCTGCTCGGCGACGTTGAGATCAACACCCCGCAGCACTTCCAGGGAACCGAAGCTCTTGCGGATCGCTCGCGCGTCGAGAATCGCGTGATCGGTCGTGGCCACCAACCAAGCGCTCCAACCGGTCGCCGCGCCAAGCGCCGCGCCGCGTCGTCAACCGCATTTCGGCGCCGGCTTTTCCGGTACGTAGCCGGCCATGCCGGGCACGCCGTAGCCCGGAAACACCGTTACCGCGGCGGAGCCTGGCGCGGGCTTGACGCCGAACCACTTCTCGCTGAGGCGCGCATAGGTGCCGTCGAGCTTCATGCATTCGACGACATCCTCGACCTTGTTCCGGGTTTCGACATCGTCCTTGCGGAACGGGATCGACCAGACGAGGCCGGTCTTGATCGTGTAGGAGAGCTGCAGTTGCGGATTCTGCTTCGCCGCCCAGGCGACGACCGTATTGCCGGCCAGGTTGGCGTCGGCGCGGCCAGCGATCACCGCCTGCACGGCGTCGGTGTTCGTGCCGTAGGATTCGAGCTTGAATCCGTATTTGGCCATGTTGTCGCGGCCCCAGGAATCGTAGGCCGACCCCTTGTTGACCGAAATCGTCATGCCCTTGATATCCTCGAGCTGCTTGATGTCCTTCGCCCCCCTCTTGATCAGGAACTGAAAGTCGGTGTCGAGATACCCTTCGGTGAACAGTAGCTGTTCGGCACGCTCCTTGGTCACGGTCGTTGGCGCCACCAGAAAGTCGAACTTCTTGGCGTTCATGCCGGGAATGAGGCCGGAGAATTCCTGCGCGACGACTTCGATCTTGCGGCCAAGCCGGCGGCCGATCTCGTTCGCCATGTCGACATTGAAGCCCTCGACCCCGCCGCCGAGCTTGGGCATGGCGTGCGGCGCAAACGTGCCGTCGAGACCGACGACGAGCGGCTTGTCCTGGGCGGCGGCGGAAGCGACGGTCAACGCGGCGAGCGCCAAAGCGGTGACAGTCGGTCGGAGCAGTCGAATGGCCATGAGTGGAAACCTCCTGCCTGATTGTCTCTATTTGGGCCGCAACGACGGCGGACGGTCTGCGGTCTTGCCCAGCATTGTTGGTATAGCAACAGCCGACGCTACCGATCAAGGCGCGGTGTCGCCGGATAGTAAATTTCCGGCGGGTTGCGCCCCATCATCAAGCAACGCTAGACTGATCAACTACATGCAACCGAAGCCGGAGAAGCGCCATGCCGATCGTCAACCGCATCGCCGCCTTTCACAACGAAATGACGGCCTGGCGCCACGACATTCACGCGCACCCCGAGATCGCGTTCGAGGAGCATCGAACGTCCGACTTCGTTGCCGCCAAGCTCACGGAGTTCGGCATTGACGTGCATCGCGGCCTGGCCGGCACCGGCGTCGTCGGCACGATCAAGTCCGGCACCGGCCCGCGCGCCATCGGGCTGCGGGCCGACATGGACGCGCTGCACATCAAGGAACGCAACGGCTTCGCGCATAAATCGCGCAACGACGGCAAGATGCATGCCTGCGGCCATGACGGCCATACGACGATGCTGCTCGGCGCTGCGAAGTATCTGGCCGAGACGCGCAATTTCGACGGCACCGTGCATGTCATCTTCCAGCCAGCCGAGGAGAATGAGGGCGGCGGCCGCGTCATGGTCGAACAGGGCCTGTTCACTCAGTTCCCCGTCGACGCCGTCTACGGGATGCACAACATGCCCGGCGTGCCCGCCGGCAAATTCGGCGTCATGCCCGGTCCGATGATGGCGGCCTTCGACATCTTCGAAGTCACCATTGCCGGGCGCGGGGCACATGCGGCGATGCCGCATCAGGGCATCGATCCCGTGGTCATCGCGGCGCAGATCGTCACCGGCCTGCAGACCATCGCCAGCCGCGCGACATCGCCGCTCGATGCCGTCGTCGTCAGCGTCACGCAGTTCCACGCCGGCGACACCTGGAACGTCATTCCCGACCAGGTCGTGCTGCGCGGCACGACGCGCAGCTTCAAGCCAGCGGTGCAGGACACGATCGAGCCGGCGATTCGGCGGATCGTCGACGGCGTTGCCGGCGCCTTCGGCGCGACCGCGACCTTGCGTTACGAGCGGCGCTATCCGCCCACCATCAATACGGCGGGCGAAACCGAGGCCGCCGCCGCCGCGCTTGCCGATGTGGTCGGTAAAGACAACGTGTTGCGCGACTTGCAGCCGACCATGGGGGCGGAGGACTTCGCCTTCATGCTGCAGGCGAAGCCCGGCTGTTACGTTTGGATCGGCAACGGCGAAGGTGAAGGCGGCTGCATGCTGCACAACCCGAATTACGATTTCAACGACGCCATCCTGCCGCTCGGCGCGAGCTTTTGGGCGCGGCTGGCCGAGCGGTCGCTGCCGCGTTCCGCCTGACCGGCGCAGCGGCGGCTCGAACGCGGGCGACGCGGCCGGTCTGTTAGAGCCAGCCCTTGCGCTTGAAATAGATGTAGGGAAGGACCGCCGACAGCACCATGAGCCCGATTGCCATCGGGTATCCGTAGACCAATTCAAGCTCCGGAATGTGCTTGAAATTCATGCCGTATATGCTGGCGATCAACGTCGGCGGCAGGAACACGACCGCGGCAACCGAGAATATCTTGATGATGGTATTTTGCTCGATGTTGATGAAGCCGAGCGTGGCGTCGAGCAGAAAGTTCACCTTGTGCGCCTCGAAGGCGGCATGCTCGGTGAGCGAGCCCAGGTCGCGCATCAATGTCTTGACGCGAGTACGCTGCTCCTTGGTCTCCTTGCGCGTGTTCGACTCGAACGTCTGCAGCAGGAAGCGAAGCAGCCGGTTGAGACTCATCAAGCTCTCGCGAGCCGTGGACGCAAGGTCGTCGAAGCGCCCGAGCGAACGCAGGATCGCCTGCATGTCACGCGGCTTCTTCGACGCTGGCGTGGCATCGAAAATCTGGCGCGACAGCGCATCGAGGTCGGCGCCGAGTTTCTCCAGGATGTCGGCGATGCGATCGACAAAGGTTTCCAGCAGGCCGGTCAACGCCTCGTCGCAAGTCGCGCGCGTGCAAGGCAGACGCATGAGCCTCGCCGAATAGGTCGCAATCGGCCGCGGATCGGTGTAGCGCAGCGTGACCAGGCTGTGACGCGTGAGGATGAAGGTCAGCGGCTCGCTCATCGGATTGGGATCATCGGCGCGCGCGAAGAACGTTGCGGTCATGTAGATTGCTTCGCCTTCGGTATAAAGGCGGCTCGACGGCTCGATCTCGCGCATCTCCTCGCGGGTCGGTATACGGATGGACAGCGCCGCTTCTGCCCGCGCCCGATCTTCCGGTGTCGGCTCGAACAGATCATACCAAATTGCGTTGGCCGGCAACTGCACCGGCCCGGAGACATCGACCCTGTCCATGATGTTGTCGTGTGGAACGAAGGCGTAGATCATCTGTGACCGCTGTTGCCCCGCGAGGCGACGAATGGATGACGGCGCCGGAGGAACAGCCGCGCGACGCCGGGCTTGGTATTCAGCCTACCAGGTGCGGACCGGCCCGATGTCAAGGTGAAGATAATTGGCCCGCGGGTACAATCCGACGCCGCCCGCCTTCAGCGCGACAGCGGCCCGACGTACGCCGACAAGACTATAGCCCGGCACCCTGATATCCACGGCCTTGCCTTCGATGTGCAGACTGTTCGGCGCGACGCGATGATCCTGCAGCCGCGCCGCGGCATTCGATTCCGCGCTGCGGTATCCACAAATGACGTGCAACGGCGACGAGATGTCGAGCTCGCGGCGCAGCCGCGCGAGCACATCAAAGAGCGCCGGATTGATTGGATGCACCTGGTCGGTCCGGTGGTCGCGTAAAATGTGATCAAGGCGAGCGAGCGCACCGGGGATGTAGCCGCCCTCCGCCCAATAGGCCCCGTTGAACGACTCTCCGGTGTGCGGGTTGGCAACGAACAAATGCCGCGCCGGCGCAGCGGCCCTGGCAGCGGCGGGGCTGACGCGGGCCAGCAAGGCCGCAGCCACGCCACAAGCGAGAATTTTTCGACGAGACAGTGAAAATGCGGGTGTCGTCCGGATGGGTTCCGTCGCCATATTCGCCTCTCTGTCTATTGCTTGATTTTGTTGCCCTTACTGCCAAAGACCCGCAGCCGGCGCAACCTCAAAGTTTGTGCCACGCAGTGGACGAATTCTGGTGCAGTCGCCTTCTCACAGTGTCGCTCCGCACTGCCTTCCAGTCTCTTAAGGTCTTGACTCTCCAAAAATGCGCGATACACTAGATTTTGTTGTCTGGGTCGAGTTATCCACAAGCTGTTGTAAAATAAGACTGGGAGCGGCTGATGGAATGGACACCGGAACTGATCGGAGACCTGACGCGATTGTGGAGCGAGGGGCTGACGACGTCCGAGATTGGCAAGAAGCTTGGCATCTCGAAGAACGCCGTCGTCGGCAAGGCTCATCGCTTGCATCTCTCGGCGCGGCCTTCACCGATCCGCCGACTGGCACGCAGCTCGGTGATCAAGGCCCTTTCGCCCGCCCCGATGCATGCCCCACGCCCGGCCCAGTCGGCGCCAAAGCGTGTGGTCGAGCTGTCCGCTCATGGCTGCCGTTGGCCGATCGGCCATCCTGGCGAGTCTGATTTCCACTTCTGCACGGAACGGGCACTTGTCGGCAAACCCTATTGCGCAGAGCATGCCGCCCTCGCCTATGTTAGGGTGAAACCGAAGGCCGGCGAGGCCGCCTAGCCGCCGATTGGCGTAGCGGCTACCCGGTGCCTGCGGACAACGGTCAGACGTCGGACGTTGCTCGGTAGATTCTGGATTTCTGCCGGCGACGAGGAACTATCTTGACTTGAGTTGCTGCTCAAGCGGGCGGCGTTGCATGGCCGGACCGTCCTCAGCCTGGGTACCGGCAAGTCAGTGACGTGGCGCGGGCCGGCGCGCCGAGCAGAATGCGGACGTCGTGCATGCGTGCTTGTTCCTTCCTTCGCTGTCTCTCGTTGTCCGCGCTGGTAGCGGCAGCGGCACCGGCAGCCGCGCAAATGCAGTCAAAGCAGGTCGCGCGCGTTGCGCCGGATCAGGCGACGAGCACCTGTATCGGCAATCTCGCTTTACCCCTTTGCGCCGCGGAGACGCTGCTCGCTTGCCTCGTGCGGGATGATCCTGGCCTATGCCGCCGCGTCGGAGTCAGTGAGGAGCGTTGGTCCGAGCAGCGGCGCGCCGCCGGAGGACAACCGATCCAAGTCGAGTACCAGGTAGAGGGCGTCAGCATCGTTCGTCCCGAGGACGTAACCGAGGACACCCGCGATCTCGACTGGTACAAGCCCGGCTATGCCGTGATCGAGATCTCGTGGCGGAGCTGTCCGGCCGACCGGCCTAACTGCGGGGACGAAGCTTGGGAGGAAATGCAGGTTTTCGCCCGTCCGCGCAATGGACAATGGGACATCGCCCATTGGCGCATCGAAGGCGACTCGGATACGCCACCGGAGCTGCCGGAAAATCTTGGTCGCGATGCGCCGCCACGATAAAGACACGCGCATATGCCCGGTTGGCGTCGATATTCAAGAAATGAGAAAAGGGCCGCCCACACCCCGAATTCGCCGGGGAGGCTTCGATCGAACGGGTGCGGGCGGCGGCGTTGACGCGGGCTGGGGGAAGGGATGGGCCCGATCAGCGCAACTGGATACGGGCTTGGTCGACGGCCAGCATGCAAGCGGCATCGCGCCGTTCCGCCGCCGCTCGTTTCGCGAGGGCGAGTGCGGACAGTGCCGCCGTGCGCTTGTGCGTATCACTTTGTGTGCTGGCGATCGCTTCCACCGCGTTAATCTCCCTGCCGCATTTGCCCCAATCGGCAGCACTTGCTGCGGACGCGGCAATCAGTAGAAGCAACCCGAAGGCGAAGTTTTTCATGACTTGGCCACAAAATTCGGGTTTGATTCCCGAATGCATACGCTCAATTCGAACTCTTCCATAACGGCTGACCGACGGACCTATTCCGTGCTGCCCCGAAGCGATTTCAGGAATATGTTCTTATGGCCGAATTGCAGCGGCATGGACGCACGGCCGGGAATAACTTCGGCGGCGACCCGTTTTCTTATTGTCGAGCGGTAGTGGGGTCCGCGACCGTGGTAGCGGCTTCAGACGAGTCGGTCCGCGCCCAGCTGGTTGCGCTCCTGCCCCGGCTGCGTCGGTTCGCCCGTGGTCTGGCGGGTACGGCCGATCAGGCTGACGACTTGGTTCAGGCGGCCTGCGAGCGGGCGTTGTCGCGCATCGAACAGTGGACCCCGGGCACTCGCCTCGACAGCTGGATGTTCCGGATCATCCAGACGATCTGGCTGGACGACCGCCGGGCGGTCAAGGTGCGAAGCGGCGAAGGCCGTGTCGATCCCGAGGCCGCCGAACCGGAACTGACGGTCGACGGGGTGCGGCACATGGAGGCGCATCTGACCTACGACGCCGTCAAGCGGGCCATGACACGCCTGCCTGAGGAGCAACGGACGGTGATGATGCTCGTTTGCGTGGACGGTCAAACCTACAAGGAGGCGGCCGAAACTTTGTCAATTCCGATCGGTACCGTGATGAGTCGACTGGCGCGCGCGCGTCTCGCCTTGGCCCGCGATCTCGGCGGCCCAGCCGGCGAAGCAACAAGCAACATCGTACGTTTGGGCTGAGGGAGGCATTGAGCCGATCGTTGGGATTGGAGTACGGAACATGACACATGTCGACGACATAATGTTGATGGCCTATGTGGACGGCGAGCTCGACGCGGCGACGGCGCGCGAGATCGAGGTTGCTATCTCTGCCGATCCGCTGCTCGGCGGCCGCGTGCGCCATATGCGCGACAGTGCCATGTTTGCTCGCGCCGCCTATGCCGAGGTTCTCAACGAGGCGGTGCCCGACCGCCTGGTCGCGGCCCTCCGCAAGCCGACGAGCAACGTCCTTCCCTTTCCCTCTCGCAAGGCAGTGATGCGGTTTGCCGCCTGGGCGGCGGCCGCCACCGTGCTTTTCGGCATCGGCATCAGCAGTTGGTACATGGATGGCGAGCTGCCGGCACCAAGCGGGCTGCAGCTTGCCACGGCCGCCTCGGATCGGTGGCTCGATCACGTCGCCGGTTTCTACAACGTTTACGCGACCGCGCTGGCCAAGGAGGAACGTCTGCTCGTCGACTTCAACGCCGAGGACATCCCCGAGCTCGAGAAATGGTTTGGCGCTCGCCTGCAGCGCAAACTTGCGGTGCCCGACCTGTCTTCGCGCGGCTTCACGACGCAGGGCGGCCGGATCCTGATCATCGACGGACGGCCGGCGGCGCAATTCCTCTACTTCGCCGATCCCGGCGAGCTGGTTGGGATTGTCATCGCGTTCAGCAAGTGGAACGACCAGGCGGCCCGGCTGTTGCGGCGCAAAGACCTGAACATCGTCCATTGGCGGAAGGCCGGCTATGCTTATGCCATTGTCAGCACGATCGACGCCGACCGACTGATGGAGATGGCGACGTTCATCGGGCATGAGCTCGACCCGATCTGACGCTGTCCTCTTCCAAAATGCGGGCGTCATTGCCGACTTGCGCCGACCATCGCGCGTAGCTGTCTGGCGCAGCCGCAATCCAACAACGCCAAAACCTGCCGTCTTGCCGCGTCAGGGGTGACGCGATGTTGAGACCGGTTTTGGACCGGTCATCGCCTTCGGTCGAAGCGTCGGAAGATCGTGCACGGCAACAACCGTGGCGAGATAGTAGATCGATGTTTCGAAGCGGACGGGGATCAACTGCTCGTCGGCCGTGAGCAAGAGTCTTGCCGGACGCGGCGCATCATCCGGATCGTCCTCGCCTTCCGCGTCGCGGCCGTTGAAGCCGGCGATCGGACGCAGCAGCAATTTGACGGATAGGACACGCAATACAGCACGGTCCCATCGAATGGTCTCGACCACCGGCGCATTCGCCTCGACGTCGAAGCGGCGCTTCCCGTCATAGACCGGCAGCGTTACGACGGCGCTCGTGGCGAATGCGCCGCGGCGGATGAGTTCGCGCAGAATCGTCATGACGGCCAACGGATCGACGACGCCGTAGCGGTAGCGCTCCGCCAATGGCAAATGGCTGGATGTGTCCAGTCCCCCTTTCTCGGCAAGTGTCCCGCTGCCTCCGTCGCGATAGCGAATGCTGGTCGTCTTGGTCTTGCGCCGCAAGCCGTAGGTCACGTCGTAGCGAGAGCCCGCCTGCGGCCGCCCATCCGCCACGCGCCCGACACCTTCCGCCCGCGCGCGCAAGCCGGAGAACAACCGCGGCAGGCCGCGCGTGCGAAGGTCGAACAGCAGATGGTAGGACCCATCGGATTCGTCGATCTCGACATCGATGTCGGCCGCCGGCAACCCGCCCCAGGTAACGTCGTAGCGCAGACGGAGCGGCTCGGCCTGTGCGATGCCCGCTGCGATACCGGCCAGCAAGGCGCCGGCGAACAACGGCAACAACCGATGGCGTGGAGTGACGCGCATGCTGTCCTTGCCGGATAACGCCCGCGACAAATATGCTATTCCGCCCTGCAGGCTGGAACGGTCCGCCGTCGAGTTCATCTTCCCTGCCGTGCTCGTTAGTTCGGCCGCAGTGCAAGTCTATTAACCCCCGGGGTACCGATTCCCCTTATCATTGGGATCGAGTCGTCGAGTGGTCACAGACGCGGGTGTGCGGGGTGCATCAAGACAGCGCTGGAACTGTGCCGGTCATCGATCGCCGCACCTTGTCGCTCCTGGCCGCGCTGTACGGCGTGGCGATCGTCTACATGGCTTGGATTCCATTCAATCTTGCGCCGATCGGGCTGGTCGAGGCGTGGGGGCGCTTCCTCGCCACGCCCTGGTTCGTCCACGGCTCGGACCAGCAGGCCGACTGGGCCGCCAATCTAGGCATGCTCGTGCCGTTCGGATATCTCCTGACCGGCGCGTTGCGGCCCGAGACGCGGCGCGCCGGTGCCGTCGCCGCCGTGTCCTTCCTCATCAGCGTCGCTCTAATTCTGGTCGCCAAGTTCAGTCAGCTCTACTTCCCGCCACGCACGGTATCGCTCAACTACATCTTGGCCCAGAGCATCGGTTCCCTCGCCGGCATCGCCGCGTGGTTCGCCATGCACCGCAAGATTGAACAGGCAGTCGCCAGCATTCGTACGGCCGGACCGCGGGCGCTAGAGACCATCCTGATGGGCTATGTCCCGCTGCTCGCGTTCGTGACCCTGCAACCCTTACTCGGCTGGTTCAGCTCGTTCGGCGTCGGAGCCGCGCTGCCTGCGGGAGGGATCGCCTCGTCGTGGCTGAGTTCTTTTCAGTCGAATGTATCGAGCTTTGTTACGAACTTTGTGGTGGGGCGGCTGGCCACAACGCTTGCTGCCTATTTTATGGTCTCGATACCGGTGCGGGCGCCGGGAGTCGTGTTCGGCATGCTCACCTTCCGCGCCTTACGCCACGCTCAGCCACAGCGCGTGCGTCGCCGTTTGCGCTGGCTCGCCACGCTGGCGGCTCCGGTCTATCTCGTCGCCCTGCTCGCGTTCAACGAACTGCTCTCGACGCGCTGGCAGTCGCTCAACGCCGGGCTGGCCGATTTCGACTACCGTTATTTCATCCCGTTCTTCGGTCACTACTTCGTGCCCAAGGCGCATGCTGTCGTCAGCCTGCTGACGCACGCAGTCATGTACATGCCGATCGGCCTCAGCCTGTGGGCGTGGAAGGAGGCCGGCGGGCCCGGCGGCGCGCGGCAGGCCGCGATCAGCACGTTCGCCTTGGCGATGGTCCTCGAGTGGGCAAGGTTCTTCAAGCCAGGCCTTTATCCCGATTTCTCGAACGGCATCATCGGCGCGATTTCGGCCGGAATGACGGTCGTTGCAGCCGATTACGTCTGGCGTGCTCTGTATACGCGGCATGTCGTGCAAGTCGGTGTGTTGGCAGCAACGCCGCCGCCGGCCACCGCGCCGCCGCGTCCGGTGGCGGCGCCCGTTGCCGTCGAGATACGGCGACCAGGCTTGATGTCGTGCATCGTCGGCCTCGTGTTCCTCGCTGCCGCGGCCGCCGTTATCGATGTCTATCCTATCGGCCGAATCACCTTCGCATTGGTCCTCGCCGCCTATGCCGTTCTGTTGTGGTGGCATCCACATCTGTGGCTCGTCATCGTTCCGGCCGTGGTTCCGAGTCTGTGGCTCGCTCCGTGGACCGGCTCGATCTACCTGGAAGAGTCCGATGCGGTCCTGCTCATCACGCTCGGCATGCTGTGTCTGCGCATGCCTCTGCGGCGCGAAAAATTCGACTTCGACCGCTGGACGATGTTCGCCCTTTTGTTGCTTGGCCTATCCACGGCAATTGCGTTGGCAATAGGCGCCGCGCAGCTAACATTCGCCATCGCCACGATACCGGCCGATTACTTCAGCCCGTGGAACGCCGCCCGCGTGGCGAAGGGCTTCGCTGCGGCGACGGCGCTACTGCCGTTCCTCAACCACAGCTTCCGCAGCCGCGCAGATGCATTCCGGCTCTTCGCGTCCGGCATGGTCACTGGGCTGACGCTGGTTGGTCTAGCAGTTCTCCTCGAGCGCGCACTGTTCCCCGGCGTATTCGACTTCGCCAGCGACTACCGCGTGGCTGGACCGTTCGCCAGCATGCATGTGGGCGGCGCCCACCTCCCGGCCTACCTCGTGCTGGCGCTGCCGTTCACCGCGGTCATGGTGGTCGTGCCGCAGCGGCGTGCCCTCGTCGGCGCGGTTGCTTTGGGCGTTCTATGCCTAGGCGTCTATGCGATGATCGTCACATTCAATCGCACGGCCTACGCTGCTGCGGGATTGACCCTGGTCATCCTGTTCGCCGGATTGTTCTATGCGGTCCGTGCCGATCCGCATTGGCGTCGGGTTACCGCGGCCGTCGCCATTACGGTTGGTTCTGCCGCCGTCACCGTCGTCGGCATTGCACTGCTCAGTCCGATCATGCGCGAGCGTTTTGCCACGACCGAGGCCGATACCGCAGTGCGCCTCGACGATTGGCGCTCCGGATTGTCGCTGCGCAATCGTAGCTTGACCACGTCGATTTTTGGTATGGGCCTCGGCTCATTCCCGCGCAACTATCTGTTCGCTGCAGGCGACAATGAACGCCCCGCGACATTTTCGCTACGGACGCGCGACGGCCAGTCGTTCCTACGTCTGGGCGCCGGCACCGCGTCCTATCTCGGACAAAAGGTCGACGTGAGGCCGGATCTCACCTACGAACTCAAAGTGTCGCTGCGGACAAATGACAACGAGGCCGCCCTTCTCGTCCTTCTGTGCGAAAAATATCTAATCTATTCGGTGAATTGCGTCGAAAAAACCTTGCGGCCAGCGGCGAGCAGCACCTGGGTGGAGACCGGTGCACAGCTCGACAGTGGCGAAATCGGGCAGCCGCGCATCGCCGCGCTGCCCTGGCTGCGACGGCCGGCCGAGCTCGTCCTCGTCAATGCGAGACCTGGGACAATCCTCGAGGTCGCGCGCCTACAGCTCCTCGACCCGAACACGCACGACGTCGTGGTCAACGGCGATTTCACCGCCGGGTTGACGCGTTGGTATTTCAGCAACGACAATCACTTGGCTTGGCGCATAAAGAGCATGTGGGTGATGACGTTGTTCGAGCAGGGCTGGTTCGGGCTGCTTGCTTTGGTGGCGCTCCTCGGTGCGACATTTCGACATCTCATTGAGGCAATGCGAACCGGCGATCGTGCCGCGCCGATCGTTTTCGCTGCGCTCATTGGCTTCTGCGCCATGGGCCTGACCGACGGCCTGATCGAGGTGCCGCGGTTGACTGCCCTATTCTATCTCGTGATGTTTGCCGGGCTTTGCCTCGGACGCGGCGCGCGCGCCGATGCCCGGACCGCTCGTCCCCAGACCGACGTTTCGGTCAGGCCAGAACGACCAGATCGACCGATTCCGACACGCCATCCACCTTCGAAGACGGCCGTTCGGCCTTAAGTCCTGGCGGTGCATAGCCCTGCGTGCAGGCCAGCGCATACGTTTCCGCCGTCGTCAACGCCTGCACCTTCGCGGCCTTGGTATGCTTCTCCAGCTTGGCAGCGAGGTTCACCGCGTCGCCGATCACGGTGTATTCGAGCCGGGTATCGTCGCCGACCGCGCCGAATACAACCGAGCCGGTAGCGACTGCCGCGCCGACGCGCGGCGCCGGCGCCCCCGCGGCTTGGCGTTCGGCCCTCCACGCCGTCGCTTCGGCAAACAGATCGTCCACCGCCCGCAAGGCGTCGGCCGCATAGCTGTCGCACATGCGCGCCGCGCCGAAGCTCGCCATGATGCCGTCGCCCAGGAATTTGTCGATGCTGCCGCCGTGCTTCTGGATAACCGGGACAAGCCGCGCTTGGTATTCGGCGAGCAACATCATCAGTGCGTTCGGATCGAGGCTACGAGCGAGCGGCGTGAATCCGCGCAGATCGATGAACAACGTCGCAGCGTCACGAATTTCCCCTTGTCCCGGCCGCACGATCTGCTCTGCGCCCGTGATGCGGCTGGCGATCTCCGGCGCGAAGAAGCGCTTGAGATCGCTGGCCGCCGTACCTTGCGTCACGGCGCGGACCAGCATGCGCCTGGCCCGCGACAGCGCCACCGCCAGGACTGCGGAGACGAGCAGGATCGAGATGATCTTGTCGAACTCGCCGCCCCACAGAATGGTCGCCGAGGTCATGTACTTGACGTAGTCGTGGGTAACCGGCATGCCGCCCGGATCGAACATCGCCGCGTAGGCGACGAGCGAAAGCCACCCCAGCGCCGCCACGGCACCGGCAAGCAGAACGTAGCGCACCTCGAAGCGCAGCGTGCGCAGGGCAATGAAGATGAAGACATAGAGCATCGTCGGCGCCTTGAGGTAGAACGCCGGCACCTGCTGATATTGCAGGTGGAAGCTCCAGATCATGCCCAGCAACAGCGCCATGTCGACGACGACCGACGCTGACAGGAACCAGCCCGGCAGCGCCCTGCGATAGGACAGCCACAGACGGAGCACGGTGAAGCAAAAATACGCGCTGAGCGCCCACGGTACCGGTGCAAACGGCGCATCGGTCGAAAACGTCTTCGGGGCGATCGTGTAAAGCGTGGCGAAGATCGCCATCGCTCC
The DNA here is from genome assembly GCA_016201015.1 of Pseudomonadota bacterium. Classification (GTDB taxonomy): domain Bacteria; phylum Pseudomonadota; class Alphaproteobacteria; order CACIAM-22H2; family CACIAM-22H2; genus JACQDQ01. The sequence continues at coordinate 19,797 of JACQDQ010000267.1, forward strand.
CATCTGCACCCAGCCGACCAGAATCTCGCCGCGCTGCTGCTCCGTCGCGATTTGTTGGCGCACGCGCTCGGGCAGCGGCGGCTCCGCCATCGACATGATGCGCGAAATGAAAGATGTCCAGGTCATTCGGTTCTCGCCGGACGAGGGCAAGGACAAGTCGAGCGCGGCCATCGGCTATTTCAAGTAGTCGTGCAGCACGCGACCGTAGGGCAACGTGAGATCCGCAATGAAGTGACGGCCACCCACGACCTCGCGCACGGGCAGATCGGCGGCCGGCGCGTTGACGTGGGGAATCAGATGCAGGCGCGCCGGCCCGGTCCACGATCCCTTCACCTTGATATCGACGAGGTTGTAGGCAACGAGCTGCGCGATCGCCAGCTTGCCGTCGACGTCGGGGATGAGCTTGAGATTCACCTGCATCTTCGACAGCGCGGCCTTGGTCTTCTTCTCTTCGCGCGCGCGATGCTCGTGCTTGTAGCCCATCGTCCCCACCGCCACCTGCTGGCCGCTATAGACCAGCGTCCCGGTCAACGTATCGGAGGCGACCTCAAGTTTGGGGTGCGCGTATTTCTTTGGAAAGCCCCAAATCTCGCGGCCGGCCGCGACCGGCGGGTCGTCGTCGAGATACATCTGTGCCACGAAATTACACGCCTTGCCCTCGTAGGTGCACGGGATGACGACGCCGCTTTCGGTGTAGTCGCCGAAGCCCGAGCTGTCGGGCATGCGGATCCATTCGTAATAGACGAGGTTCTCCGGCGCCGGATCGAGCGGCTCGGGCACCGCCGCGCGGATCGCCGCCGGGTCGCTGCGATAGACAACGATGAAATATTCGCGGTCGATGAACCGGTATGGGCCGAATGGATAGCTGGGCGAGGCTGCCGGCATCGACGGCAGCCCCAAGATTTCCTTGCGGTTCATGACGCCTCGTTCGGTTTAGAGATATTGCTGGCGAATGTCGATGGTTCCTTCGACATTGATGCGATCGAAATTCACCTTGAGCCAGGCTTCGGTCCGCTCGCGCCCCTGATCACGCAGATGCGTGAGGAACTCCCAGTCGGCGTTGAGCTTGCTGGCCACACCCAGCTCGCACATGAAGTCATGCGCTTCGATCGAGTGGATCAGCATGTGACGCACATTGTCGCCCTTGAGCTGGCCGTTTTCGATCAGCCGGGAAACGAAGGCAATGGCGCGCATCTCGCGCATCAGCGAGGAATTGAAACTGATCTCGTTGAGGCGGTTCATGATCTCGGTTGCCGTCTTTGGCAGACTGGGGCGCGTCATCGGATTGATGTGGACGATTATGACGTCCGGCGACTCGCAGCCATAGATCAGCGGAAAGATCGCCGGATTGCCCATGTAGCCGCCGTCCCAGTAGTGCTCGCCGTCCACCTCCACCGCCTGGAAGAGGAACGGCAGGCAGCCCGATGCAAGCACCGCCGCCGACGTGATCTCCGCGTTGTTGAAGATCTTCACTTTCCCGGTCCGCACATTGGTCGCGCAGAGGAACAGCTTGACCGGAGTGCCCTGGCGCAGGCGTTCGAAATCGATCACCTTTTCAAGGACGTCCTTGAGCGGATTAAGGTTGAGCGGGTTGAACTGATAGGGCGACAACAATCGCGTCATCATGTCGAAGATGACGAATGCCGGCGAGAATTCCATCGAGTGGTTGTGCGTCAGCTTGTCGAGGAGCGAGGGCTGCAACGGGCTCAATGCCCCGGCTTGACTGATCCGCCGCCAAAAATCGGCCAGCGCCGTCCGCGCACCCTCGCGGCCACCCAATGCCATGCCATAGGCGGTGACCGACGCATTCATCGCACCGGCGCTGGTCGCGCTGATGCCCTCGATCTCCAATCGCTCGTCCTCGAGCAGCCGATCGAGCACCCCCCAGGCAAACGCGCCATGGGATCCGCCCCCTTGAAGGGCGAGATTGATCCTCTTGACCTGCACCGTACCCCCCTTGTGAGGCGTCGACCGCTGGCCCGGGCGGGCGGAAACGTCATTGCGAGGCATGACAGCTGAATCCATAGCGTGCTCTCCCTTTTCTGGCAATTGTCGCGTCAATGGGCGGTCCAGCCGCCATCGACGGGCAGAGCCGTGCCGGTAACGGATGTCGCCGCGTCGCTGCACAGGAATGCCGTCAGCGCGCCGATCTCCTCGACGGTGGCGAAGCGCTTATTCGGCTGCTGCGCCAGCAATATGTTGCGAATCACGTCCTCGCGCGGAACGCCGTGCGCCTTGGCCTGATCCTCGATCTGCCTCTCGACGAGCGGCGTCCACACGTACCCAGGACAGATCGCGTTGCAGGTGACGCCAGCCTCGGCGCCCTCAAGGGCGATAACCTTGGTGAAACCGACTATACCATGTTTCGCCGCGACATAGGCCGACTTGAACGGTGAGGCGACCAAGCCGTGCGCGGAGGCAATGTTGACGATGCGCCCCCATTTCCGGGCTTTCATGCCGGCACCCGAGGCAAGACCCTCGACGCCATGCTCGGCGGCAAGCTCGCCGCGCAGCCGCTCGATCTCGGCAGCCGGACCGAAGCCGTTGAGCATCACATTCGCACCCTTTCCCGCCAATGTACGGGCGATGCCGGGGCCGAGGCCGCTGGTAGAGCCGGTGACGACGGCGGTTTTGCCCTTGAGCATCGATCGGGCGGACGGAAGCGGCTATGAAGCGACGGCAGGCTCGGTCATTGCGAGAGTAATGGCACGGGTCTCCGATTCGAGGCTCGAGGCGGCGCCATCAGCGCGCGCGGCGCTTGAAGCGCTTGATGACGACGGGGATCAGGGCAAGGACGGCTAGGCCGATGAGGCCAGAGACGATTTGCGGCGTGAGAATGGCCTTGAGGCTGACCTCGCCGCCGGCATCGAAGATGCCGCCCAACCCGGCGCCGAAGGTGGCGAATACGAACGTGCCGGGAATGATGCCGATCGCCGTGGCGATGACGAAAATCGACATTTTCACGCCGAGCAGCGCCGGCACGAGATTCACGACCCAGAACGGGAAGGCCGGCACGAGCCGCAGCACGAGCATGTAGGACATGGCGTTCTCCTGGAATCCCGCCTCCATCTTGCGGATGAACGGCCCGGCCTTGGCGCGCAACACGTCGCCGAGCGCGGTCCTGGCGATGATGAACAGGAGGGTCGCGCCGATCGTCGCCGCGATCACGACGTAGATCGTGCCGAAGACGACGCCGAACAGGAAGCCGCCGGCGAGCGTGAGAATCGCGCCACCGGGCAGCGACAAAGCGACGGCGCCGGCGTAGATCGCCATATAGGCGAGCACGGCGAGCGCCCCGTTGTTGGCGACGGCGGTCTTGAGCCAGGCCCTGTTCTCGCGCAACGCGTCGAAGGTGACGTATTTGTCGAGACCGAGCAGGAAGAACGCCGCGACACCGGCGACGAGCACCGCCACGGGCAGCAGACGCTTCATGAGATTATTGGGTTTATCCGCCATGGCGGCCATGCCCATCGTTGTATTGCGGTTCATCGTTGAGGTCCTTTCTGGCGTATGATTGGCGTTCAGCCGAACATGCCCAAGAAGCGCACCACCTTGCGGGTTCGCTCGCTGAACAGTGTTGGCGTATAGAAACTTCCGGCCACACGCTTGTTGACCTCGCCGAGGGTCGGGTACGGCGCGATCATGTTGGCAAGCGCGCCGATCTTCAAGCGTTGGCCGATCGCGAGCACCCAGGGCTGCAACAACTCGCCGGCGTGGGCGCCGACGATCGAGGCGCCGAGGATGTCGCCCTTGGTGGTGACGACTACTTTGACCTGCCCGCTGGTGCGGCGTTCCGCCTGCGCCCGATCGTTTTCAGCGAACGGGAAGCGGAGCACGCGAATATCGGCATGCGTCTCACGCGCCTTGTGCTCCGTCAGGCCGACATGAGCAAGCTCGGGGTCGGTGTAGGTGACCCACGGTAGCGCGCGGTAGTCCACTTTGGCCGGGAGGCGGAACAGCGCATTGCGGATGACAATGCCTGCGTGGTAGGCGGCAACGTGGGTGAATTGATACGAACCGGCGGCGTCGCCAATGGCGTACACCTTCTTGTTCGTCGAGCGCAGGCGCGCATCGACCTCGATCCCGCGGGGGGCGTACTTGATGCCGGCGGCCTCGAGGCCGAGATCCTCGACATTGGCCCGGCGGCCCGCGGCGACCAGAACGTGGGAACCCTCGATCGCGCGGCGTTGGCCGTCGAACTCGACCGTGACGGCAATACGGTTGCCCCGCATGTCGACGCGGGCAATGCTGACGCCTTCGACGATTTCGATGCCCTCGGCGAGCATTCCCGCCTTGACGACGGCGGTTAGCTCAGGGTCGTCGTTGGGCAGCATCGAGCCTTTGTCGAGGATAGTCACGCGCACGCCGAGCCGGCGATGCGCCTGGGCCATTTCGCAGCCGATCGGGCCGGCGCCGATGACGATGAGATGATCGGGCGCGCTGGCGTTGTCGAAGATCGATTCGTTGGTGTAGTAGGCCACATCCTTGAGGCCGGAAATCGGCGGCACGACGGCACGGCTGCCGGTCGAGACGACAAAGCGGCGCGCTTTGACCAACTTGCCGCCGGCTTCCACGGTGCCCGGATCGACGAAGCGCCCGCGCGCCTGGATCACAGTGCAGCCGAGCTCGCTGAAGCGTTCGACCGAATCGTGCGGGGCAATCGCTGCGATGACACCATGTACGTGGTCGTGCACATCCTTGAATCGGATCGCCGGCTCATGGCCGTTGACCCCGAACCTGGCGGAGCCGCGGACCGTCTCCGCGGCATGCGCGGCGGCGAGCAAAGCTTTCGACGGCACACAACCGGTGTTGAGGCAGTCGCCGCCCATCTTGTGAGCCTCGATGAGCACCGTCTTGGCGCCCATCTGGCTCGCCCCGGCAGCCACCGACAGGCCGCCGGAACCGGCGCCGATGACGCAAATATCGACTTTGATCGTCTCGCGCATGGCAATCTCCTTAAATATCCTTCGACGCGCTTGCAGGGTCGGAAAGCCGGCGTCGGTCCAGGGACCATTGGGGGGAGCGGATAAGGTCCCTGGCCGACGCCAGCTCGAACCCACCACATGGCGGCGTTCGATGGCGCGGACAGTGTCAGTCGCCGGACGTTGGCGGAAATGCCGAGTTCGTATAGTTTCGATGCCCGGTGGGTATCGGCTGGCGGGGGCATCAACACTATGGAAATGCACCAGATTCGCTATTTTCTCGCGGTCTGCGACGCGCTCAACTTCACGCGTGCGGCGGAAACCTGCAATGTGACGCAGCCCGCCTTGACCCGCGCCATCCAAAAGCTCGAGGAGGAGCTCGGCGGCCTGCTGTTCCGGCGCGAGCGAAATCTCACCCACCTCACCGACCTCGGCGGCCTGATGCGCCCGCATCTCGAGCAAGTGTTGACGCAGACCGAGACGGCGAAGAGCACCGCCGTCGGCTTCCTCAAGCTCGACAAGGCGGCGCTCAATCTCGGTGTCATGTGCACGATCGGACCCGTGCGGTTCGTCTCTTTCCTCGCCGAATTTCGCCGTCGCAACCCCGGTATCGACGTTTCGCTCCAGGAGGGCGTGCCGTTACGGCTCGCCGAGCTGCTGACCGAGGGCAAGATCGACATCGCCGTCATGGCCCAACCCCAGACCTTCGGCGAGCGCTTCGACGTGCGGCGGCTTTACCGCGAGCGCTTCGTCATCGCCTTTCCCACCGGTCATCGTTTCCAGGAGAGGAATATCGTGGTTCTTGCCGAGGTCGCCGGAGAAAATTACCTCGCACGGCTCAATTGCGAATATCTCGACCACATCCGAGACATACGCGAGAGCCGTGGCATTCCGATGACCTACGGCTATAAGAGCGAGCGCGAGGACTGGATTCAAACTATGATCGCCGCCGGCATGGGGATCTCGTTCATGCCCGAATTTTCGCCCGCTTTGCCAGGGATCATGACGCGCTACGTCACCGATCCCGACATCGTGCGCGAGGTCGCCTTGGTGACGATTGCCGGGCGGCGTTTCTCGCCAGCGGTGACGGCCTTCGTCCGCGAGCTCAAGGCCTACAAGTGGCGCGACTGAGTGGCCGTCGACCGCGCCGCCCGGCGCGATGCGCGCCAGCGGCCGACGCCATCATCGAACTTTCGGTCGAATCCCTTTGAATGCAAGGCGATGGCGTCGGCAGGCTGGATGCGGAGACGGTCTACGTGCCATACACCCTGCCCGGCGATCGGGTCGCCGCCCGCCGTGTCGGCGCGCATCATGCGTTGCCCGTCGAATGGCTTGCGCGAGGCCCGGGCCACGAGACTCCGGCCTGCCCCCATTTCGGTCGCTGCGGCGGCTGCGCCCTGCAGCATCTCGACGACGCCGTCTACGCGAGCTGGAAGGTCGATAAGCTGCGCAACATACTGTCACGACATGGCTTCGAGGACATTCCAACCGCAGCCTTGGCACGCACGCCACCACGCGCGCGGCGCCGCGCCGAATTTGCCGCGCACCGGATAGGCGGCCTGATCGCGCTCGGCTTCCATGCGCGCCTGTCCCACGACATCGTGGCGATCGATCCCTGCCCGGTCCTCGATCCGGCGTTGGTCAGCCTGCTGCCGCATCTCAGGACGGTTCTTGCGCGATTGATCGACGGTGAGACCAGGCTCGACATACTGGCGACGCACACCGACAGCGGCATCGACCTTGTCTTTACCGGTTTGCCGCCCGATCGCGGCCGTCGCGAGATGCTTGCCGCCTACGCGCAGGAGCAGGATCTGGCCCGCATCGCCTGGCGATCCGAGCATGAGAACCTAGCCGAAATCATCGTGCTGCGGCGCCCGCCCCGTGCCTTGTTCGCTGGCGTCGCGGTCGAATTGCCGCCCGGCGCGTTTATCCAGGCCAGCCTAGCCGGCGAAACGGCGATCGCCGCGGCCGTGATTGCCGGTACGGAAAGAGCCCGCCGCATCGCCGATCTCTACGCCGGCTGCGGCACGCTGACCTTCCCGCTCGCTGCGGGGTCGCGGGTGCACGCGGTCGAAAGTTCCGGCGAAATGACCGCCGCGATCGATGCCGCAGCGCGCGGCGCCAGGCTTGCGCCGCGCATCAGCGTCGAGCGCCGCGATCTCAACCGGCGTCCGCTCACTCCCGACGAGCTCGAGGCCTACGACGCCATCGTCTTCGACCCGCCGCGCGAGGGCGCACAAGCCGTCGCCGAGCAACTCGCCCGGTCCGGCGTGCCGCGCGTCGTCGGCGTCTCATGCAACCCGGCGACCTTCGCGCGCGACGCCGCGATTCTCGCCCACGGCGGCTATCGTCTGACCACCATCCAGCCGATCGACCAGTTCCTATGGTCGCCGCATCTCGAACTGGTCGGCGAATTCGAGCGTTAGGCGGGGACCGGCCGCAGGGCCCGGAGCCCCTTCCAGGCCATCCCGCCCCAGACGGCGAGCGTCGTCACGCCGAGCATGCCGGCGATCGGACGCTCGAAGAAGAAGAGGAACGAACCGTCGGACTTGATCATCGAGGTGACGAAGTTTTGCTCCAGCATCGGCCCAAGCACGATGCCGAGAATGACCGGCGCCACCGGGAAGCCGTTGTCCTCCATCAAGAAACCGATCACGCCGAAGACAAGCATCACGCCGATGCCGAACGGGCTGTTGTTGATGGCGAAGGCACCGACAATGCAAAACATGAGCACGATCGGCATCAGCACCTCGCGCGGGACTGCCAGGATCTGTTTCGCCGACTTGATCGCCAGCCAACCGAACGGAATCATGACGATGTTGGCGAGGAAAAAGACGGTGAAGAGCGCGGTGATGATCTCCGGCTTCTCGAGGAAGATCGTCGGGCCGGGGTTCAGGTTCTTGAGGTAGAGCACGCCGATCACGATCGCGGTGATCGAGTCGCCGGGAATGCCGAAAACGAGCGCCGGAATCCACGCGCCGCTGACGGCCGCGTTGTTGGCGGCGCCGCTCTCGACGATGCCTTCGACATGGCCGGTGCCGAACTTTTCCGGCTCCTTCGAGAAGCGCTTGGACGTCGCGTAGGTGATCCACGAAGCGATGTCGGCGCCGGCACCAGGCAGCGCGCCGATCAGCGTGCCGATCGCCGAGCCGCGAATGATCTGCACCGGGTACTTCTTGGTGAGCAGCCACTGCCCCTTGAAAATGGGACCGCTCACCGGCTTGGGCGGCGGCAGCCGGAGATTCGCCGCCGCCACGGCGCGCAGCACTTCGGCAATGGCGAACATGCCGATCATCGCCTGGATCATGTCGATCCCGCCCATGAGATCGGTGACGCCGAAGGTGAAGCGCGGCACGGCGGCCGGATTGTCCAGCCCGATGAGTGCCACCGTGAGGCCAAGAAACAGCGCGATCATGCCCTTGATCGCCGAGTCCTGGGCGATGAATACGGCGCAGGTCAGGCCGAGGCAGACCAGCCAGAAATATTCGAAAGAGCTGAAGCGCAGCGCTACTTCCGCCAGCGCCGGAGCCGCGGTGACGAGCACGATCGTGCCGAAGATGCCGCCGATCGCCGAGAACACGACGCCGGCACCCAACGCCAGCTCCGCCTGGCCTTTGAGCGTCATGGCGTAGGCCTCGTCGGTATAGGCGGCGGAAGCCGGAGTCCCGGGAATGCGTAGAAGCGCGCCGGGAATGTCGCCGGCAAAGATCGCCATGGCGCTGGCGGTCACGATCGCGGCGAGGGCCGGGACCGGCGGCATGAAGAACGTGATCGGCACGAGAAGCGCCGTCGCCATTGTCGCCGTGAGGCCCGGCATGGCGCCGACGAACAGCCCGAAGGCCGACGACAGGACGATGATGAAGAGGACGTAGGGGTCGGCGATCAGATAAAGCGCGGCGAGGGCGGTATCCATGGCGCACCGTCACCACAGGATTTCGGTGAGCAGGCCGCGCGGCAGCGGCACGCGCAGCACATCGCTGAAGGCGAGCTGGATGGCAAGCGTCGTCGCGACGGCGATCGTCACGCCACGCCGCAGCGGCACGCCTTGGCGCAGGAACAGGAACACGAGGATGGCGATCGACAGCGGAATGAAGCCGATCCGCTCCGACAGCAGGACATAGACGGCGATGAGGACGAGCGCGATAACGAAGTTGCCGCGCGTATGGCGCTCGTGCGCCCAGGCGGAAAACTCGATCCAGCGCGTGTCCGGACGGCGCTCCCGCCAGCCCTGCCCCGCCAACATCAGGCTGAACCCACCGAGGCCGAGCGCCACGACGGTGGGGAACGCGGCGGCCCCGTAACGCTGACCGGGCATCGGCGGCAATGTCTGCGCATAGACGAGGATCAACACGGCGAGCGCAAACAGTACGACGCCGGCGACCAGGTCGTTGATCTTCATGCCTCCCCCCGATTTAACGGCCTCATCGTCGGCCTAATTTTTATTCTCTGCGTCCTGCGTACCAGAGGGAGGGGCCATTGTGAAGCCGATCAGCTTCCAGCCAAGACTAGACCGCCGACGCTGTCGCACCGGCGGCCCGATCGCTTTCGCCATGCGCTAGGCCTTGGCGATGCCCAAGGCCTTCATCACGCTGCCCATCTTGGCGTCGTCCGCAGCCATGTGCTTGGCGAAACCCTGCGGATCGCCCCACACCGTACCGAAACCGCGCTGCGCCATGAACTCCTGGAAGTCCTTGCTCTTGTAAGCCTTGTCAAGCGATGCCACGAGCTTCGCCCCGACGTTCGCCGGCAGGCCCGGCGGCCCGGCGATGCCGCGCCACGCGGAAATCGTCCAGTCGATGCCAAGTTCCTCCTTCAGCGTCGGCACGTTCGGGAAGGCCGGATTGCGGCCCGGCGACATGACCGCGAGGCTGCGCGCCTTGCCGGCATCCAGCATCGCGCGCGCTTCCGGCACCGAGCAGGTGACGATGTCGACGCCGCCCGCCGCGAGATCCTGCATCGCCGGCGCGGCGCCGTTCGACGGCACCCACGGCACCGTGTCCGGCTTGAGGCCCATTGCCTGCAGCCAGCCAGCCAGCGCCACGTGCCAGATGCCGCCCTGGCCGGTGCCCGAAGCCTTGAGCTTGCCAGGGTTCGCCTTGATCGCGGCGACGACATCCTTGACGTTCTTGTAGGACGAGTCTGCCTTCACCTGTACGCCTGGCGGATCGGAGTTCATCAGCGCGAGCGGCGTATAGCTGGTGTCCTTGAACTCGGTGAGACCCTGCCAGTGCATCATGACGATCTCGACTGTGATCATGCCGATCGTGTAGCCGTCGGGCGCCGCCTGGGCGATCGCCGCGTGGCCGACCACGCCCGAGCCGCCGGTACGGTTCACGACGTTGATCGGCTGGCCGAGATCCTTTTCGAGAAGGCTGGCGACGATGCGCGCCGTCTGGTCAGTGCCGCCGCCGGCTCCCCACGGCACGATGAAGGTAACCGGCCGCGTCGGCCACGCGGCTTGCGCGCGGGCCGGCTTGAAGCCAAGGCCGGCGACCGCCGATGCGGCGGTCGCGGAGGCAAGGAATGTGCGTCTCTTCAGCATGTAGTCCTCCCGGTTCATGACATTGACCGTAATGGCGGGCGCCCGCTTCTTTGGTCGGGCGGGTTGGCCTGCCCATATTTTCGGGAATTATGTCAGAGCGACGTACCGAGCCGCAAGCGCCCGCCCGCAATCAAGGATTGTTGCTGCGGTGCGCCCGTAATTCGGCCAACGCAGCCTCGCGCAGCAAGGTGGCGTCCGTCGAGGCGGCGACAATGTCGTAGCTGCGCGCGAACAGCCCCTGGGCGTCGAGACCGCGATGCGGCACCGTTCCCATCCACTTGCCGTGCCGCTTGATGACGGCCTCGACCTCGGCGATCGGGCCGGTCACCGCAGGATGCTCCAGCTCGCCGAAATGACCGACGGTCCCCGACAAATCGTAGGGGCCGAGGAAGAACACGTCGATGCCGTCGACGGCGACGATTTCGCCAATGTTCTTCACCGCCTTGAGCGATTCGATCTGGCCGATGATCAGCATCCGCTCGTGCGCCGTGCGCACATAGTCCATGCCGCGCAGACCGTAATCGGAGGCGCGCACGGCGGGAAAGGCGGAGCCGCGGAATCCTCGCGGCGGATAACGGCAGGCGGCCACGGCGCGGCGCGCATCCTCGGCCGTCTCGATCATCGGGACCATCACGCCTTCGATGCCGGTATCGATCGCCTGCTTCAGATACACCGCGTCGTTCCAGGGAACCCGCATGACCGAGGTCGTCGGCGTCGCCGACATTGCCTGCATCTGCGCCACGGCGTCGCGCAGCGTCGCCGGACTGTGCTCGTGATCCATGATGACGAAGTCGTAGCCGCACTGGGCGACGATCTCGGCCACGCTCGCGCTGCCGAGGCCCAGCCACAGTCCAAGCGACTTCTTGCCGGCTTTGAGCCGCGCCTTGAGAGGGTTTTCACGATACATGCGTGGCTCCCGGATCCGAAGGGCGGCGAGTATGCGGCCCGGACCAGGGTCGTGCAAGGCTTGCCGCGGAGATCGCACCGACGTATCAACGCCCTATGCACCGAGGCCTCGATTCGCTCCGACCTGATCCGCGACCCGATGTGGCGCTCGAAGTCGACGGACGGCGCGTTCCATTGGTCGTACGCCGCTCGCGCCGGGCGCGGCGGCTCTATCTGCGCGTCGAGACGGCAGATGCCAACGTTGTACTCGTGCTGCCGCGCGGGGTCGGCCTCAACGAGGGTCTTGGCTTCGCGCGGGAGCGGACCGCCTGGGTTGCCGAGCGCCTGGCGGCGATTCCGCCACTCGTGCCGTTCGCCGACGGCGTGGCGCTTCCGTTGCTGGGCGCGACCGCGACGATCCGCCATTGTCCCGAAGCGCATGGACCGGTGCAGCGCATCGGCGCCGATATCGTCGTTGCCGGCCGGTCGGAGCACGTGGCCCGTCGCGTGCGCGACTGGCTCAAGGCGGAGGCGCGCCGCGAGCTTGGCCGCCGTTCGCACGCCGTTGCCGCCCGCCTCGGGCGCAGCATCGACTCCGTGCGCCTCGGCGATCCCAAGAGCCGCTGGGGCAGCTGCTCGGCCGCCGGCGGCCTGTCTTTTTCCTGGCGGCTGATTCTTGCCCCACCGCAGGTCATCGACTACGTGGTTGCGCACGAGGTGGCGCACCTCGCCGAACTCAATCACGGGCGGCGCTTCTGGCGGCTGCTCCGCGACCTGATCGGCGATACAGACGAGCCACGCGCCTGGCTCCGGGTCAACGGGGCCGGGTTGTTGCGTTATGGCTGACCGCCAGCCGGTCACGGATTCGCCCGCCACGCCTGGCCTTATCGGCTTGCTCACCGGCTTGGTGATGCTTGGGCAGATGTCGACCTCGCTCTATATCCCTTCGCTGCCCTCGCTGACCGACGCGCTCGCCGCCGACCCTGCCGAGGTCAAGCTCACCATGACGGGATTTCTCGCCGCTTTCGCGCTCGGCCAGCTCATCTTCGGCCCAATTTCCGACCGCTTCGGGCGTCGTCCCGTTCTGCTGGCCGGCATCATGGTCTACATCCTAGGCAGCCTCGGCTGCGCGGCAGCGTCCTCGCTGCCCGAGCTGATCGGCGCTCGGCTCGTGCAGGGTGCCGGAGCCTGCGCCGGTGCCACGATTGCCCGCGCCATCGTGCGCGATCGCTTCAACCGGGTCGAGTCGACGCGCGTCCTCGCCTTCATTGCCATCGCCATGGCCGTCGGGCCGGCCTTCGGGCCGATTGCCGGCGGCCTGCTTCAGGTATGGTTCGGTTGGCGTGCCGGCTTTGTCGTACTGACCGCCTTCGGCATCGTCGTGATGCTCACCATTACCGCGCGGCTGGATGAAAGCCTGAAGCGGCGAGACGCGACGGCAACGTCTCCGGCCCGCCTTGTCCAGAACTACGCGGTGTTGCTCACCGACCGCAACTTCGTCGCCTACCTCGTCCTTGCCGGCTGCTGCTTCGGCACCCTGTTCGCCTATGCGACCGGCCTGCCCTTCATCTTCATCGAGATCCTCGGCGTTTCGCCTGATCTCTTCGGATTCGTCTTCCTTTTCACCGTCGCCGGCTATCTTAGCGGTTCGCTGGTTGCTTCGCGCGCGGCAGGCCGCGTTAGCGGCGCCCGCATAGTGACGTGTGGAGTCGTGCTCACGCTCGTCGGTGGCGGCAGCCTGCTTGGCTTTGTCCTTCTCGGCATCGTATCAGGCCCGACGATCATGGGCCCGCTGATGATCTACATGACCGGCTTTGCCTTGATCATTCCCAACGCGTTCGCCGGCGCTTTGGTGCCGTTTCCGACCATGGCGGGCACCGCCTCGGCAGTCCTCGGCTGCGGTCAGATGGGAATTGCAGCGCTCGGCACTGCAGGCGTTGCCGCGCTCTACGACGGCACGGCTTTGCCGCTTGTCGGCGTCATCTTCGCCTTCGCCGTGATCGGCGCGGCGAGCTTCTGGGGGCTCGTCCGCGAGCCCAGCTAGCGAAGCTGCCGCACGCCGCCGCGCGGGTCGACCAGCGGGTCGAGCGGCATGGCCTGCGATGATGGCACCCAGTCGGCGACCAGCGCCGCCTCACCGGGCAGCGGACGTGCCGGCAAGCCTTGATTTGCCTGTGCCATGAATGCGTGCCAGATGCGGGTCGGCAGGCCGCCGCCGGTCACCCGCTCCATCGGCGCGCCGCCGTCATTGCCGAGCCACACGCCGGCCACGAGGTCGGCGGTGAAGCCGACGAACCACGCGTCGCGGAAATCCTGGCTGGTGCCTGTCTTGCCGGCCGCGGGGCGGTCCAGCGCCGCCGCGCGCCCCGTGCCCTGCATGATGACGGCACGCAGCATGTCGGTCATGGCGATGAGCGCCGGCCGCTGAATGACCCGCCCGGTGCCCGAGCCGGCGCGCCGGTACAGCACGCTGCCCTGGGCATCGCGGATTTCAGTGATGGCGTAGGGCAGCACGCCGTTGCCGCCATTGGCGAAGGGCGCGAACGCGCCGGTCAGCTCGAGCAAGTTGACCTCGCTGGCCCCCAGTGACGTCGAAAAATCGCGTCTCAGCTCCGAATCGATGCCAAGGCGGTGCGCCACGGCAATGACGCGATCGAGGCCGGCGCGCTGCGCCGCGCGTACCGTCGCCGTATTCACCGAACGCGCAAGTGCCTCGCGCGCCGTGATCTCACCCCGCAAGATGTCGTCGAAATTCTTAGGAGTCCAACCGCTGACATTCACGGGGCCATCGGCCAAACGATCGTCGGGGCGAAGGCCGGCCTCGACTGCAGCCAGGAAGACGAAGGGCTTGAAGCTCGAACCTGGCTGTCGCTGGGCATTCACCGCCCGATTGAACTGGCTTTGGCCGTAGTTGCGGCCTCCGACCATGGCGCGCACGGCGCCATCCGGCGCCAACGCGACGAGCGCGGCCGTTACTGACGATGGCCAGGCGCTGGCGGCCGGCCTGCGCCGCCTGCTCAGCCGTCAAATAGCCGACCTCGACCATGTTATTGAGCACGTCACGCGCCCGATCGCGCGCAAGCTCCGGGTTATTGGAGGGCGCATAGCGCGACGGTGCCTTGAGCAGACCAGCAACAATTGCGGATTCGTGCGCACTGAGCTGCCGCGCCGACTTGCCGAAGTAGCGACGCGCCGCCGCTTCGACTCCATACGTCCCGGCGCCAAGATAGACGCGGTTCAGATAGATGGTGAGGATCTGATCCTTGGTGAACTTGTGCTCGAGCCACAGCGCCAGCAGCGCCTCCTGCATCTTACGGCGGAAGGTCCGCTCGTGAGTGAGGAACACGTTCTTGGCAAGCTGCTGCGTGATCGTGCTGCCGCCCTGAACAACGCGGCCGGCGCGCAGATTGACCCAAGCCGCGCGCGCAAGACCGAGCGGATCGAGCCCGAAATGGCGATAGAAGCGGCGATCTTCGGTGGCGAGCACGGCCTGCGGCAAATACCGCGGCATATCCCGCAGCTCGACGACGCCGGCGTGAATCTCGCCATAAGCAGCGAACTCCTCGCCATTCGCAGCAATGAAGGTCAGGCTGGGGCGTCGATTGAAGGTATTGATGCCGCCGACATCGGGCAGGTCGTAGGCGTACCAGGCGACGACGGCGAGCCCGGCAAGCATGCTCCAAATGCCGAGCGTGACCACCCATTTGAGAACCGCGGGCCACCATTGCCGACGCGGGCCGCGCGACGGCCGTCCGCCGCCACCACGGTACTCACCACGAAGCGCCGTGCGGACTCGACCGAGGATCGGCTCGACCCGCGGCCTTCGCCTAGTGCTGCCTTTCGCCATGGCGATCGCTTAGCACCGGAGTGTGGCGGAAGGTCGGCAAAGTGGGTGCCGCTGCCATCGCCGGCAGGCGCGGGGACGGGTCTGAAACCCGCCCTTGCACGCCCCGGACATCGACAAGCCTGTCTCGCTGGTCTTCGCCACGTCACACGTCGAGATTCGCCACCTTCAGCGCATTCTCCTGAATGAACTCGCGTCGCGGATCGACGACGTCGCCCATCAATGTCGAGAACACGCCGTCCGCCTCTTCGCTGTGGCTCACTTTGACCTGCAGCAAATGGCGCGCCTCAGGATCGAGCGTGGTCTGCCAGAGCTGCTCCGGATTCATCTCGCCAAGGCCTTTGTAGCGCTGGATGGTGACGCCCTTCTTGCCGAGATCCAGCACAGTGTCGATGAGCTTGGTCGGGCCGGTGATTTCGATTGCCTGATCCTTGACCAGAAGCTTGGCGAAGCGGCCGTAGATCTGCTGCAGCTCGCCCGCCATCTCGACGAGCCGGCGCGCTTCGACGGAATTGATCACCACCTGGTCGATCAGGCAGCGGTCGGTTTCGCCGCGCAGCTTGCGCTCGAAGGCAAGGCCTTCCGGGCTGCGCACGCCCTTCCAGCCGCGCTCGGTTTCGGGCGTGAGCGCGTTGAGGCGCTTGGCGATGAATTCGGCCGCGGCCTGCGCCTTCGCCGCATCGGCGAACAGCGCCGGATCGAGCGCGCCGAGGATTGCCGCCTGCTCCACCGCGTCGCGGCTGCCGACGCGGCGGGCGAGCGGCGTAATCAGCGCCTTGGCGAGCCGTGCCCGCTCGACGATGGCGCGAAGATCGGCACCGCCGCGCTGGGTCCCGTCGTTGCCCACGGTCAGCACGGCGCCATCGATCACGCCGTTGATGAGCTCGTCTTCAAGCGCGCGCTCGTCCTTGAGATAGACCTCCGACTTGCCGCGCTTGGCGCGATAGAGCGGCGGCTGGGCGATATAGAGATAGCCCGCCTCGATCACCGGCCGCATCTGACGATAGAAGAATGTCAGCAGCAGCGTCCGGATATGCGCGCCGTCAACGTCGGCGTCGGTCATGATGATGATCTTGTGGTAGCGCGCCTTGGCGATATCAAAATCCTCGTGGCCGATGCCGGTGCCGAGCGCGGCGATCAGCGTCCCGATCTCGGCCGAGGACAGCATCTTGTCGAAGCGCGCCCGCTCGACATTGAGTATCTTTCCCTTGAGCGACAGGATCGCCTGGAAGGCGCGATTGCGGCCCTGTTTCGCCGAGCCGCCGGCCGAATCGCCTTCGACGATGAACAGCTCGCTCAGCGCCGGATCGCGTTCCTGGCAATCGGCGAGCTTGCCGGGCAACGAGGCCATGTCGAGCGCGCCCTTGCGGCGCGTGAGCTCGCGCGCCTTGCGCGCCGCTTCGCGTGCTGCCGCCGCCTCCACCACCTTGCCGATGATGCGCCGCGCGTCGCCGGGATGCTCCTCGAACCATTGCTGCAGCTTGTCGCCGCAGAGCTGCTCGACCACCGGGCGAACCTCGGACGAGACGAGTTTGTCTTTGGTCTGCGACGAGAATTTGGGGTCCGGCACCTTGATCGACAGCACGCAGGTCAGCCCCTCTCGCGCATCCTCGCCGGTCAGCGCCACCTTTTCCTTTTTGGTGATGCCGGACTGGACCGCGTAGTTGTTGATCGTGCGCGTGAGCGCGCCGCGAAAGCCGGCAAGATGCGTGCCGCCGTCCTTCTGCGGAATGTTGTTGGTAAAGCACAGCATCGTCTCGTGATAAGCGTCGGTCCACTCCATCGCCGCCTCGACGATGAGGCCATCACGCTCGCCGCGGATCGAGATCGGCGGATGCAGCGGCGTCTTGGAGCGGTCGAGATACTTCACGAAGGCCTCGATGCCGCCTTCGTAGCGCAGTTCGACGGTTTTTTTCTCCACGCCGCGTGCGTCGGTGAGCACGAGCCGCACCCCGGAATTGAGGAAGGCAAGCTCGCGTAGGCGATGCTCCAGCGTTTCGAAGTCGAACTCGGTGCGTGTGAAGGTCCGTCTAGACGGAAGGAAGCGCACCTCGGTGCCGGTGCGCGACCCCGCCTCGCCGATGACGCCAAGCGGCGCCTCGGGCTCGCCGTAGCGGAAGCGCATGAAATGCTCTTTGCCGGTACGCCAGACATGCAACTCGAGCACCTCCGACAGCGCGTTCACCACGGAGACGCCGACGCCGTGCAGCCCTCCCGATACCTTGTAGGAGCTTTGGTCGAATTTCCCGCCGGCATGGAGCTGGGTCATGATGACCTCGGCCGCGGAGACGCCTTCCTCCTTATGGATCTCGGTTGGAATGCCACGGCCGTTGTCGGTGACGGTGACGGAGCCGTCGGCGTTCAGCGTCACCAGGATCTCGGTGCAGTAGCCGGCAAGCGCTTCGTCGATGGAGTTGTCGACGACTTCGTAGACCATGTGATGCAGGCCTGACCCGTCATCGGTATCGCCGATATACATGCCCGGGCGCTTGCGCACGGCATCGAGCCCGCGCAATACCTTGATCGACTCGGCGCCGTACTCATCGGCGCCCTGCTGCGGATCGAGACGTTCGGCTCGTTCGTTCATCTGGGCGTTACCGTCGCATCGAGGACTCGGAAGAAGCGAGCACGGGACCGCAAGCCGGCGAATAGCTCGTCGTCGGTACCGGTGAGCCACGCCTGGGCGCCGAGCGCCGCAATCTCGTCGAACAGCGCCGCGCGCCGCGCGCCGTCGAGATGGGCGACGACCTCGTCGAGCAGCATGATCGGCGGCGTGCCCCGTTCGGCCGCAAGTTCGCGTGCATGCGCCAGCACGATCGACAGCAGCAACGCCTTCTGCTCGCCCGTGGAGCATTGCACGGCGGGAACATCGCGGCCGGCGAAGAAGACGACGAGATCGGCACGATGCGGGCCAACCGCGGCGCCGCCTGTCGCGGCGTCCATGTCGCGGCCGGCAGCGAGTGCCGCCCGCAGCTTGTCTTCAGCGGCAAGCGCCGGCATGCGCTGCAGCCAGTCTTCGATCTCGCCCGCCATCTCCAACCGCGCGCTGGGAAACGGGCCGATGCCGGCACGCGTGGCGCGGTCCAATCGAGCGACGGCGGCAAGTCGTGCCGCGGCCACGGCGACGCCGTGCCGCGCCATGCCGTCCTCGAGTGCATCGAGCCACGTCGCGTCGCCCGCCTTCTCCGCGAGCAACCGCGCGCGCTCGCGCAGACAATGCTGATAGGCCGCAACTTCGCCCGCATGCTCGGCGGCAAAGCCGCACACGAGGCGATCAAGGAACGCGCGGCGGCCGGCGGCGCCGTCGCGAAACAGGCCGTCCATGTCAGGCGTCAACCAGACCACGGCAGCGAGCGCGGCCAAGTCCCTGTGTGCGGACAGCGGCGCGCCGTCGCGGCGGACGATCCGGCGGCCATTCGTCTGCCCCTCGCCGTCGATCTCGTGGCCGGTGCCTATCGTCACGCAGTCACCGCCAGTTGAAATCACGATCGCAGCCGACCACCGTCCAGCGACGCTCCCGTCCGGCAACCGCCGGTCCGGATCACCGAGGCGCGCTCTCCTCAGGCCGCGGCCCGGGGCGAGATACGACAGCGCCTCGAGCAGATTAGTCTTGCCGGCGCCGTTCGGCCCCGTCAGCACGGCTGATGTCGCCTCGGGATCGAGCCGCAGCCGCGCGTAGCAGCGGAAATCCGTAAGGGTGAGCCGCACCACCGCCGCGCCGGCATGCACCGGCGCAGGCGCCGACACGGCCGTGTCCAGTGGAACGGATGCGAGACGGTTCATCACAGGCGCTGTCTTCCGGCTCACACGCGCATCGGCATCAGCACGTAAAGCGCGCTGGAGTCGGCCTTATCCTCGATCAAAGTGGGTGAGGCCGCGTCGGCCATGCGAAACAGGCAGTTCTCGCCCTTGATCTGCTCGGCAATGTCGAGCAGGTAGCGCGAGTTGAAGCCGATCTCAATCGGCGTCGACGCATAGGTGACCTCGATTTCCTCGGTCGCGCTACCCGCCTCGGGACTGGTCGCCGACAGCGTTAGCTGGTTCTTGGCCAGTGCCAGCTTGACGGCGCGCGACTTCTCCGTGGCAATCGTGGCGACGCGATCGACAGCTTGCGCGAAGCTACTGCAGTCCACCTCCATCACCTTGTCGTTGCCCGTCGGGATCACGCGCTCGTATTCGGGGAAGGTGCCGTCGATCAGCTTCGAGGTCAGCACGGTGTCGTCGGTAGCAAATCGCACGCGCGTGTCGGACAGCCCGACAGCGACCGGCGCCTGTGTCTCGTCGAGCAATTTGCGCAGTTCCAGCACCGTCTTCCGCGGCAGAATCACGCCCGGGATATTCTCGGCGCCGGCCGGCAATGGCACTTCGACGCGCGCCAGGCGATGGCCGTCGGTGGCGACGGCTCGCAGCACCTTGATGCCGTTGTTGGCCGAGGCGTGCATGAAGACGCCGTTCAAATAATAGCGGGTTTCCTCGGTCGAAATGGCAAAGCGCGTGCGGTCGATGAGAACGCGCAGTCCGTCGGCAGCGAGTTCGAAGTTGTTGGGGAGCTCGCCGCCGGACATCTTGGGGAAGTCCTCGGGCGGCAGCGCGGCAAGCGCAAAGGTCGAGCGACCGGCCCGAATCGTCATGCGATCCTTGCCGCTGGCCTCGAGGTCCGCCTGGCTTCCCTCAGGAAGCTTGCGCACGATATCGTAAAGCGTGTGCGCCGGCACCGTGGTAGAGCCGGGCTGCCCGACGTCGGCCGCCACGGACT
>JACQDQ010000268.1 GCA_016201015.1 Pseudomonadota bacterium
GTCTTTACCCGCGCGTCGATCCTGGTTCGCCCCCATAGGTAGAGGTGGTGGAGGCGCCGGGCACTGCCCCCGGGTCCGCATCGGCTATTGCACACGCCCTTTATCGCCATAGTCGGTTTCCCGACACAGGAAATATAGGCGTTACGCGGGATACAGGAAAGGGGTCCGTGACGGCAGGGTGAACAACTGGTTAAACTTCGTGGGACCTCGGAGTCGCGAACGCATGACCGTACAAGCCCCATCGAGACCTTCGTCCGGCGCGCCAACGCAAGGGGTGAGCGCGGAGCGGACACCTGGTGGAGTGACTGCGGCGCAGCGGGCCGAGATCGAGACCGCGCGGGCGGCCCCGCCGTTGCCGACGCGCCGCCCCACCGTCCCGGCGCTCGAGGAGATCCTGTTCCAGCCGTTGCCGGTCCTCGACCACGGCTTCGTGCGGGTCATCGACTATTTCGGCGATGACGGCGCGGTGGTGCAGGCGGCGCGGGTGTCCTACGGCAAGGGTACCAAGAAGGTTTCCGACGACCGCAACTTGATCCGCTATCTGATGCGGCATCGCCACACGACGCCGTTCGAGATGTGCGAGATCAAGTTCCACGTCAAGCTGCCGATCTTCGTGGCGCGGCAGTGGATTCGCCACCGAACCGCCAACGTAAATGAATACTCGGCGCGCTACTCGATTCTCGATCGCGAATTCTACGTGCCGGTGCCGGCGCAGCTCGCCAAGCAGTCGCAGGCGAATCGCCAGGGGCGCGGCGAGGTGCTGCAGGGCGCGGAAGCCGAGCACGCGCTGGCTGCGATCGAGTCGTTGAGCGCTGAGGCCTACGCGACCTACGAGCGGCTGCTCAACGAGGACATGCAGGGCAATGTCGGCGACCCGGCGCGGTCGGGCCTCGCGCGCGAGCTGGCGCGCATGGTGCTGCCGACCAACTACTACACGCAGTGGTACTGGAAGATCGACCTCAACAATCTGTTCCATTTCCTGTCGTTGCGGGCCGATGCGCATGCGCAACATGAGATCCGCGTCTACGCCGAGACGATCTGCGGCATCGTCGAGAAATGGTGCCCGCTCGCCTACCAGGCGTTCCGTGACTATCGCATGACCGGCGCGGCGGTCTCCGGCCCAGGACTTGTGATCATTCGCCGCATGATCGCCGGCGAGCAGGTGACCCAGGAGAGTTCCGGCCTCTCCAAGCGCGAATGGGCGGAGCTGATGGCGGTGTTGGGGCGACCCGTCTAGTCACCGGGCCTGTCGATAAAGCTCATTCCGGTCGTGCTCTCCGCGGCTGAACTCCGCGACAGGCGGGCCTATTGGACGACGATACGCGGCGCCGGCCGCGCGCCGGCGGCGAGGCCGGCCTCGACCTTCTCCCATAGGCGGTCGGCAATGCGGCGATAGACTTTGGCGTGCTCGCTCTCGGGCCGCGAGACGACGATCGGGCGGCCGCCGTCCGAGGTCTCGCGGATTTCGATATGCAGGGGAATCTCGCCCAAGAATTCGACGCCGAGGCGCCCCGCCTCAAGCCGTGCCCCGCCGTGGCTGAAGATCTCCTCGCGGTGCCCGCAGTTCGGTCAGATATGGTAGCTCATGTTCTCGACGATGCCGAGCACCGGCACGTCCACCTTGCGGAACATGTTGAGGCCCTTGCGCGCGTCGAGCAGCGCAATGTCCTGCGGCGTCGAGACGATGACGGCGCCGGTGAGCGGCACGCGCTGCGACATTGTGAGCTGCGCGTCGCCGGTGCCGGGCGGCAAATCGGCGATCATGATGTCGAGCTCGCCCCAGGCGACGTCGCGCAACATCTGCTCGAGCGCGCCCTGCACCATGGGTCCGCGCCAGATCATCGGCGTGTCCTCGGGCACGAGAAAGCCGATCGACATGCATTTGACCCCGTAATTCTCCATCGGCACCAGGGTGCGGCCGTCGGGCGAGCGGGGACGCCCGGAAATGCCCATCATGCGCGGTTGCGACGGCCCATAAATGTCTGCGTCGAGCATGCCGACGCGCAGACCCTTGGCGGCGAGGCCGAGGGCGAGGTTGACCGCGGTCGTCGACTTGCCGACGCCGCCCTTGCCCGAGGCAACGGCGACGATCGATCGCACGCCGGGAACGAGCTGTTTGCCGCCCGGGCTGTTCGGGCCGCCGGCCGGTCCGGTGCCCGGTGCGCGGCCGGCGGGCACCTGCTTCTCGGCCGTCAACACGGCCGTCACCGACAACACGCCGGGAAGCTGCTCGACCGCCTTCTCCGCCGCTTGGCGTAGCGCTTCGAGATGCGGCCCGCGTTTGGCATCGACCTCGATCGAAAAGCCGACATGGCCGTCCTTGACGATCACACCGGACACCATGTTGAGGGCGACGATGTCCTGGCGGCGGTCGGGGTCGATGACGCGCCGCAATGCGTCAAGGACTTGCGACTGGTTCGGCATAGTCGCGGTGCTCACGCGTGTGGTCCTTGATTTATCTGGCAGATCGCCAATATTCGTGCTGACCTCCGGGGCGCGCTCGCGCGGCGCCAGCCCCAGTGATATAAGGCGGACATCCGACTTTTGCAAAGATAGGGTCGGAGCGCCGCCGGATAAGCGGCCGCGCCATGAGGAGGATCGAAGCAGAATGCCGTGGAATCAAGGCGGGGGCGGCGGCCCGTGGGGTGGGGGTGGCGGCGGACCCTGGGGGCGGCCTCCAGGCGGCGGCGGCCTGCAGCCGCCCAATCTCGAGGAAATCCTCAAGCGCGGCCAAGAACGCGTGAAACGCGTGCTGCCCGGCGGCTTCGGCTCCGGCCGTGGCTTTGCTCTGGTCGGCCTCATAATCTTCGCTTTGTGGCTGGCGAGCGGTTTCTATCGCGTGCATCCCGATCAGCAGGGCGTCGTGCTGCGCTTCGGTGAATGGGTGCGCACCGCGCAGCCCGGCCTCAACTATCACCTGCCGACGCCGATAGAAGCGGTGCTGCTACCGCGCGTCACGTTCAGTCACAGCATGGACGTCGGCTTCCGCGCGCCGATCGAAGGGCGGGGCGGGCGGCCGCGTTCGGTGCCGGAAGAAAGCCTGATGCTGACCGGCGACGAGAACATCATCGACATCCAGTACACGGTGTTTTGGCAGATCAAGGATGCTGGACTGTTCCTATTCAACATCGCCTCGCCGGAGGGAACGGTAAAGGCCGTGGCGGAAAGTGCGATGCGCGAAGTGAGTGGCCAATTGTCGGCCCAGTTCGCGATGGCCGAAGGGCGAGCACAGATCGAGACGCAGACGCAGCGCTTGATGCAGAGGATTCTCGACCAGTACGAGGCGGGCGTGCTCATCTTGCAGGTCCAGCTCCGCGCAGTCGACCCTCCGGCGCAGGTTATCGATGCATTCCGCGACGTGCAGCGCGCCAAGGCTGACCGCGAGCGGGCTCGCAACGATGCGGAATCCTATCGCAACGACATCGTGCCGAGGGCACGCGGCGACGCCCAGCGCATCCTGCAGGAAGCGGAGGCGTACCGGCAGCAGGCGATCGCCCAAGCCCAGGGCGAGGCGCAGCGCTTTCTCTCGGTCTTTAACGCGTACAAGCTGGCTGAAGAGGTGACGAAACAGCGCTTGTTCCTCGAAACAATGGAAGAGGTCTTCCGCGGTACCAATAAGATCATCATCGATCAGCCGGCGGGGGGCGGCCCCGGCGTCATACCGTACCTGCCGCTGCCCGAGCTGCGCCGCACGCCGGCACCGCCGCCAGCGGCGGCCCAGCCCTCCGGCCAGCAGCCGACGGGGAGGGTTTCCCAATGAACCGCGCCGTGCAAGCCGCCGTCGGCATCTTTGTGTTGGTTATCGGCGCTGTGTCGCTGAGTACCTTCTATACCGTGCATCAGGCGGAGCAGGTGCTGGTGCTGCAGTTCGGGAAGCCGGTCCGCGTGGTCAAGGAGCCCGGCCTCAAGGTGAAGATTCCGTTCATGCAGGACATCACGCGCTTCGACCGGCGCCTGCTCGACTTCGATGCCGAGGCGCAGGAAGTCATCATGTCCGATCAGAAGCGCATGGTCGTCGATGCCTTCGCCCGCTATCGCATCGTCGATCCGCTGCTGTTCTACCAGTCCGTCGGCAATGAGACCAATATGCGCGCGCGCTTAGGCGCGATCGTCAATGCCTCGCTTCGCAACACGCTCGGCCAGGTGCCGTTCGCCATGGTGCTGACGGCGCGGCGCTCCGAGCTCATGCGCCATATGAGCGAGCTGGTCATCAACGAGGCCAAGCCCTTCGGCATTGAAGTCCTCGACGTGCGGATCATGCGCGCCGATCTCCACCCCGACAACTCGCCGGCGATCTACGCACGCATGCAGACCGAGCGCGAGCTCGTGGCACGCCAGGAGCGCGCCGAAGGGTCCGAAACGGCGCAGCGAATTCGCGCCGAGGCCGAACGCGACCGCACGGTGCTGCTGGCCGAGGCTCAGCGCCAGTCATCCGTCCTGCGGGGCCAAGGCGACGGTGACGCGACCCGTATCTTCGCCGACGCCTACAACAAGGACCCGGGCTTCTATGCGTTCTATCGTTCGCTGCAGGCCTACCGCAGGGCTCTGGCCGACGGCAGCTCTACCATGGTGCTTTCTCCGGATAGCGATTTCTTCCGCTTTTTCCGAGAGTTGCGGGGCAGTGAAGGAGGATCGGCGCATCCCACGCCGCCCCGCCAATAGGGCCGCTTGAATGGCCTCGGCACAGGACTAGATCAACTGGCGCGCGACCTCGCCTAGCGGCATAATTCGTCCATAGACGTCGAGTTCGATGCGGTCCCATCCGCTGACCTTCGAGGAGACATGAACGTGACCCTCCGTCTGTCCGATTTGAGACTGCGCCACGTCCTGGTGCCGGCACTGGGCATCGTGTTGCTGGCATCGCCGGCGACGATCCCACCGGAGGCGTTGGCGCAGGGTCGATCGACGGTGCCCTCGGCGGGATTCGCCGACCTCGCCGAGCGCTTGCTGCCGGCCGTGGTCAATATCTCCACCGCGCAGGTGGCCCAACGCCCGGCCCAGCCGGCGCCGGGCGAACGCAGCGAGCGCGGCGAGCGCCGCCGTGGCCCCGAGATTCCACAATTTCCGCCCGGCTCGCCGTTTGAAGACTTCTTCCGCGACTTCTTCGATCGCCAGAATCGGCCGGACGCGCCGCCGCGGCGGACGCAGTCGCTGGGATCGGGCTTCGTCATTGATCCTAGCGGGCTCGTCGTCACCAACAACCACGTGATCGCCGACGCCGACGAGATCAAGGTCATTCTTCAGGACAACACGCAACTCAACGCGAAGGTGGTCGGCAAGGACACCAAGACGGACCTCGCGTTGCTCAAGGTCGATCCGCCCAAGCCGCTGGTGGCGTTGAAGTGGGGCAACTCCGACGTCAGTCGCGTCGGCGATTGGGTGCTCGCCATCGGCAATCCGTTTGGCCTCGGCGGCACCGTCACGGCGGGGATCATCTCGGCACGGGCGCGTGACATCAACGCCGGACCCTACGACGACTTTCTCCAGACCGATGCGTCGATCAACCGTGGCAATTCGGGCGGACCGATGTTCAACCTCGCCGGCGAGGTCATCGGCATCAACACGGCCATTTTCTCCCCGTCTGGCGGCAGTGTCGGCATCGGCTTTGCCGTGCCCTCCGCGCTGGCACACCCGGTGATCGACCAGCTCAAGGAGTTTGGGCGGACCCGGCGTGGCTGGCTCGGGGTCAACATCCAAAGCGTGACCGACGAGATCGCCGAGAGCCTTGGCCTCGACAAGGCACGCGGCGCTTTGGTTGCGCGGGTGACCGAAAAAGGTCCCGCCGAACAAGGGAAGATCCAGCAAGGCGACGTGGTTCTGAAGTTCGACGGCAAGGAAGTAAACGAAATGCGCCGCCTGCCGCGGCTGGTGGCCGAGACGCCGGTCGATCGGTCGGTCAAGGTCGTCGTTTGGCGCAAGGGCCGCGAGATTACGCTCGACGTCAAGGTCGGCGAGCTAGAGGAGAACGAGCAACAAGCCGGCGCAACGCAGCGCGGTGGCCGCGCCGATCCGAACACGTCTGGCGGACAGACGCCGGTCGAGGCGCTTGGCATGACGCTGTCGCCACTGACGCCCGAATTGCGCGAGCGCTTCGAGGTACCGGAGCGGACGCGCGGCGTGATCGTGACCAAGGTCGATGACGGCTCGAATGCCGCGGAGCGCGGCATGCGCCCCGGCGACGTGATCGTCGAGGTGGCGCAGGAGGAGGTGACGACGCCAGGCCAGGTCGTCGCCAAGGTCAAGGACGCCAAGAGCGGCGGTCGCAAGAGCGTGCTTGTGATGGTCGAACGCAAGGGCGAACAGCGCTTTGTCGGCCTGACGATCGATTCGCGCGGCTGATCGAGCGATCCGGTTCCGATCAAGTCTTAGGGTCGGGGTTGAAACCCGCCCCTATGCATATGCGGACCATGCAGTTGCGGCGCGCTTAGAGGGTTGCGACGAACTCACTCGGCTGGTAGCCCTGGAGATAGAGCAGAGCGGTGAGATCACCGTGATCGATCCGCACGCGTGCGGCGGCGGCGACCAGCGGCTTGGCGCGGAAGGCGACGCCGAGGCCGGCCGCTGCGAGCATCTCGATATCATTGGCGCCGTCGCCGACAGCAAGAGCGTCGGCGAGATCGACGCCGGAAGCAGCCGCAGCGCGCTTCAGCGCCATGAGCTTGGCATTGCGATCGAGGATCGGTTCCATGACGCGGCCGGTAAGCGTGCCGTTCGCGACGTCAAGCGTGTTGCTCACGTCCTCGTCGAATCCGAGCGAGGCGCGCATTCTGCCGGTGAAGACGCTGAAGCCGCCCGAGATGAGCAGGGTGTGCGCGCCATTTGCCTTCATCGTCGCGACCAACGTCCGCGCGCCGGAAACGATACGAATGGCCGACGCCGCCCGTTCCAGCAGCGCGACGTTCATCCCGGCGAGCAGGGCAACACGTTCGCGCAGAGCGGTTTTGAACTCGATCTCTCCGTTCATTGCGCGGCGCGTGATCGCTTCCACCTGTGGACCGATGCCGATCAGCGCCGCGATGTCGTCAATCATCTCGTTTTCGATGACGGTCGATTCCATATCCGACACAAGCAGCCGCTTGCGGCGGCCCGCCGTCGGAACCACCG
Organism: Pseudomonadota bacterium; assembly: GCA_016201015.1. Taxonomy (GTDB): domain Bacteria; phylum Pseudomonadota; class Alphaproteobacteria; order CACIAM-22H2; family CACIAM-22H2; genus JACQDQ01. Next base: position 7,105 of record JACQDQ010000268.1, read on the forward strand.
CAACGTCGACCGCCGCGGCGCCGATTTTGTCACGCGCCGAAGCAAGGGCGCGCGCCGGATCGCCGGACGCGAAGGGAATTTCGGCGGCAATGCCTTCGGCAAGCGACAGGGGTGCGCCCGGCACGCAGCCGGCGTCGGCAAGCGCCGTTCGCACGCCAGCGATAGTGCTATCTTGCAATGAGCACGCCCGGGGGGCGCCGATGAGAACGAGGACTTGGGACATCGGAGCCGCGCATATTCATGAACTGTGACCCGCTTGGCAAGGATGTGGGCGAGGTCGTCGTCGTCGCCGGCCCGACCGCCAGTGGCAAGTCGGCGGCGGCGTTGGCCATTGCCGAGGCGTTCGCCGGGACGGTCATCAACGCGGATTCGATGCAGCTCTATCGCGAGCTCGCGGTGCTCACGGCGCGGCCCGGGCCGGAACTACTGGCGCGCGCGCCGCACCGCCTGTACGGCGTGTTGTCGGCGGCGGAGCGGGGCACGGCAGGACGCTGGCTTGCTCTGGCTCATTCCGAGATCGCGATGGCACGTGCCGTCGGGCGATTGCCGATCCTCGTCGGTGGCACCGGGATGTATCTGAAGATGCTGGCGGAGGGTCTCGCTCCCGTGCCGGCGATTCCGCCGGACATTCGTGCTGCCGCACGCGCACGCCTGGCCGAGCTTGGCGCTGCAGCGCTCCACGACGAACTCGCCCGCCGCGATCCGATCATGGCCGCTCGGCTGCAACACAGCGACACACAACGCGTGCTGCGGGCGTACGAGGTGATGGCATTTACCGGAACTTCGCTCGCCGAGTTTCAGCGTCAGCCGGCAGCGCAACCGAAGTTGCGCCTGTCCATGTTGCTGCTGCTGCCACCGCGCGCTTCGCTTGTGGCGGCAATCGGCGTGCGCGCAACGCAAATGGTGGCGGCAGGCGCCGTGGCGGAAGTCGAGGCGTTGCTGGCGCAGCGCCTCGACCCTAGCCTGCCTGCCATGAAGGCGCTTGGCGTGCGCACGCTCGGGCGCCATCTAGCCGGTGAAATCAACCGCGACGAAGCCATCGCTTTGCTGCAGCGCGAAACGTGCGCCTACGCCAAGCGGCAAATCACTTGGTTCCGGCATCAGATGCCCGGAGCAAGAGTTTGGAATACGCAATTTTCGGAAAGTTTGATGCCAGAAATGTTTTCATTTATTAGACAATAGGGTTGACCGGCCGCGCCCAAGCATTTAGGGTACGCCGTTTCCCGCCCGGCCGCACGGTGCGCGGCAGGATGCTGTTTGCTGGCTTGAGGACCATGTGATGTCGACCAGGACTGCCCACACTGCTGCGACGAGCGCGCCCACAAGCGATTTGAATGGCTCGGAGGTCGTACTCAAGGCGTTGGTCGATCAAGGCGTCGACGTTATTTTCGGCTATCCAGGCGGGGCGGTGCTGCCGATCTATGACGCGCTGTTCAAGCAGAACTCTCTGCGCCACATTCTGGTTCGCCAAGAGGCAGGTGCAGTGCACGCGGCCGAAGGCTATGCCCGGTCAAGCGGCAAAGTCGGCGTGGTGCTGGTGACATCGGGGCCGGGCGCGACCAATGCAGTGACCGGCCTCACCGATGCGCTCATGGATTCCATTCCAGTCGTGTGCCTTACCGGCCAAGTGCCGACCCATCTCATCGGCAACGACGCGTTTCAGGAATGCGACACGACCGGCATCACGCGGCCTTGTACCAAGCACAACTATCTGGTGAAAGACAGCAATGCCCTGGCGCGCACGATTCACGAGGCCTTTCACGTGGCGCGCAGCGGCCGGCCGGGTCCGGTAGTGGTCGATCTGCCGAAGGATATCTTGATCAACAAGGCGCCCTATGTCGCACCGCAGCAGGTGGGGCATAAGAGCTACAATCCGCGCCTCAAGGGCGATCCCGACCGGATCGCCGAGGCGGTCGAGCTCATGGCCAAGGCCAAGCGACCGCTGTTCTATTGCGGCGGCGGCGTCATCAACTCGGGCCCGCGCGCCTCTGAGCTGCTGGGGCAGTTCGCGCATGCCACCGGCTTTCCCTGCACTTTGACGCTCATGGGGCTCGGCGCGCTTCCGGCCTCCGATCCGCTCTTCCTCGGCATGCTCGGCATGCACGGGACCTACGAGGCGAATCTCGCGATGCATGGCTGCGATCTGATGATTGCCGTCGGCTCGCGCTTCGACGATCGCGTCACCGGCAAGCTTGCCGCGTTTTCACCCGGGTCGAAGAAGATCCACATCGATATCGATCCGTCCTCGATCAACAAGAACGTGCGCATTGATGTTCCGATCATCGGCGACATCGCCCACGTGCTTGAGGAGATGCTCGCGCTGTGGAAGAAAAAGAAGCATAAGCCTGACGCCAAGGCGCTCGCCGCGTGGTGGAAACAGATCGACGACTGGCGCGCCCGCGACTGCCTGCGCTACCGCACGAGCGATACCATCATCAAGCCGCAATTCGCGATCCAGCGCCTCTACGAGTTCACCAAGGGCCGTGAGACCTTCGTCACCACGGAAGTCGGGCAGCACCAGATGTGGGCCGCCCAGTTCTACAAATTCGAAAAACCGAACCATTGGATGACGTCGGGCGGTCTCGGCACGATGGGCTACGGCCTGCCATCGGCGATGGGCGTGCAGATCGCCCATCCCGAGGCGTTGGTCGTTGACATCGCCGGCGAGGCATCGATCCTGATGAACATTCAGGAGCTGTCGACCATCTGCCAATACCGCCTGCCGGTCAAAGCCTTCATCCTCAATAACAAATACATGGGCATGGTCCGCCAGTGGCAGGAGTTGATGCACGGCGGGCGCTATTCGGAAAGCTACATGGACGCCCTGCCGGATTTCGTGAAGCTTGCCGAATCCTTCCACTGCGTCGGCCTGCGTGCGACGAAACCGTCTGAGGTCGACGATTTGATCAAGGAGATGATCAAAGTGAACAGCCCGGTCGTCGCCGACATCGTCGTCGACCAGACGGAGAACTGCTTCCCGATGATCCCATCCGGCGCGGCGCACAACGAGATGCTGCTCGGGCCGGCCGACAAGCAATCGAAGGCGACGCCCGAAGAAGGCATGGTCCTGGTCTGAGCGGTCGGCCAGGAGCGGTCGCCCGCGGGGACCCGCGCGCGACGGGCCCCGTGGCGCCTCGGCGCGCGTGAGAAGAATGAAGTGAGCGGCATCGAACGACATACCATCGCCGTCCTGGTCGACAACGAGCCGGGCATCTTGGCCCGCGTCGTCGGCTAGTTCTCCGGCCGCGGCTACAACATCGAGAGTCTAACGGTCTCGGAGACGGATGCGCGCCAGCACTTGTCGCGTATCACCATCGTCACCACCGGCACGCCGATGATCATCGAGCAGATCAAGGCGCAGCTTAAGCGGCTCGTGCCGGTCCACAAAGTTTCGGATTTGACGACGGTCGGGCCGCATATCGAACGCGAGCTCGCCCTGGTCAAAGTGGTCGGCGCCGGCGACAAGCGGGTGGAGTCCCTCCGCATCGCCGACATCTTCCGGGCGAAGGCGATCGATTCAACGATCGACTCCTTCGTCTTCGAGATCACCGGCTCGACCGAGAAGGTCGATGCCTTCATCAAACTCATGGAGCCTCTTGGCCTGGTCGAGGTGTCGCGCACCGGCGTCGTCGCCATCGCGCGTGGCAACAAGCCGCTATGATGCGCGCGGTGCCGTCGCGACGCTGTTGCCGTCCTGCGTTGGTCGCATTCGCCGGCGTCCTCGTGTTATTTTCCCCGCCGGCTATGGCGGCCGACGCGGTCGTCGATCTTGCGACGCGGCCGGACGTCACCGAACGATATCTTGCGGTAACGCCGCTGAAGCCGCCCAAGGCAGCAGTGATTCTGTTTCCAGGCGGACAGGGCGTCATAAATATTCCGGACAAGCCCGGCCCGAACTGGCAGCAGAACGGCAATTTTCTTGTGCGGGCCCGTGGATTATTCCGCGACCACGGCCTGTTTGTTGCGGTACTCGACGCACCGTCCGACCGCAAGGGGTCGCGCGGCCTTGGCGAATTCCGCATCGCCCCCGAACATGCCCAGGACATCGCCGCGGTGATCGCCGACGTGCGGCGGCGCAGCGGCAACGTGCCGGTGTGGCTGGTCGGGACCAGTCGCGGCACGATTTCGGCAGCCAACGGCGCCTCGCGCCTCACACCGCCGCGCGGCGCCGACGGGCTGGTGCTGACCTCGACCGCGACGGTGCATGGCGGTAGCCTACGCCCAGTGCCCGGGCAGTTTGAAACCGTCTACGAAGTGGATTTGGCCGCGATCAAGCTTCCGACACTAATTGTATCACATCGCAACGATTCCTGCGTCGCATCGCCGCCTGGTGATGGGCTAGCTTTGCAGCGACAACTCACCGCGGCACCGCGGACAGAGATCGTGTTCATCGAAGGCGGCGACCCACCGCGCTCCGAACCCTGCGAGGCGCTCGCGGCACATGGTTATCTTGGTGTTGAGGCCAAGGCCGTTGACGCCATCGTCAACTGGATCTTCGCTGCAAATCACTGAAATCCTCACTCGCTTCGACTTCAAGGAGACAACCCATGCGTGTATACTATGATCGCGATGCCGATGTGAACCTGATCAAGGGCAAGAAGGTGGCCGTCGTCGGCTTCGGCAGCCAGGGCCACGCCCATGCGCTCAACATGCGCGACACCGGCGCCAAGGATATCCAGATCGCGCTGAAACCCGGCTCGCCGTCGGCGAAGAAGGCCGAAAGCTACCAGTTCAAGGTGGTGACGCCGGCCGAGGCGGCGAAGTGGGCGGACGTCATGATGGTGGTGACCCCCGACGAGCATCAGGCGGCAGTGTGGCGCAACGACCTCAGGGACAACATGAAGAAGGGCGCGGCGCTCGCCTTCGCCCATGGCTTCAACATCCACTTCAACTTGGTCGAGCCGCGCCCCGATCTCGACGTATTCATGATCGCGCCGAAGGGACCCGGCCACACGGTCCGCTCGGAGTACCAACGCGGCGGCGGCGTGCCCTGCTTGCTCGCGGTGCATCAGAATGCCAGCGGCAACGCGCAGGAGATAGCCCTCTCTTACGCCTCCGCCATCGGCGGCGGGCGGGCAGGCGTCATCGAAACGACCTTCCGCGAGGAATGCGAGACCGACCTGTTCGGTGAGCAGACTGTGCTGTGCGGCGGCATCTGCGCCTTGATGACCGCCGGCTACGACACGCTGGTCGAGGCAGGCTACGCGCCGGAGATGGCGTATTTCGAGTGCATCCACGAGATGAAGCTGATCGTCGACCTCATCTACGAAGGCGGCATGGCCAATATGCGCTACTCGGTGTCGAATACGGCCGAGTACGGCGACTATACCCGTGGGCCGCGCATCATCGGCGAGGCGGTGCGGGCCGAGATGAAGCGCGTGCTGGCCGACATCCAAGCCGGGCGGTTCGCCAAGGAGTGGGTGCTTGAGAACACCGCTGTCCAGCCCAGTTTCAAGGCCATGCGCAAGCGCGGCGCCGAGCACGACCTGGAGAAGGTCGGCGAGAAGCTGCGCGCCATGATGCCGTGGATCGCCAAGAACCGGTTGGTCGACCGGGCGCGAAACTGAGTTTTCTCCGCCGCGCGGCGATTCGTCGCGCGCCGCATTCCATTCATGTTGTAGAGGCGGGTTTGAAATCCGCCTCTACTGCTTTACGCGGACAACGACCTATCCTACGGCAACATCGTCGCCGTGGCGGCGGCGCAGGAAACCGGCATAGCGTCGGGTGAGTTCCGGCATGATCGTCTCCCCTTCGATCGGCCGGTCGAGACCGAACACCACCTTGGGAAAATCGAGCGGCTCCTGCGCCGCCCAGATTTTCTCATGCTCGTTGGGCGGAAGGATGCGGACCGGATCGCCGACTGCAACCCAGCCGATCGGCACCGTCGCGTCGGGCGGGACGTGCGTCCGGATGTGCACGACGCCATTGATGCGCACCTCTGCGCGGGCGCCGATCACGGCGTGATTGAATATGGTCGATCCAGCAGCGAGGAAGACATTGTCCTCGACCGTGCACCCCGTGAGGTAGGCCCGTGGACCGACCAGCACGTGGTTGCCGATCCGTACGCGGGCCCGTTTGCTGGCGCGGATCACCGCATTCTCCATGATGACGCAATCGTGACCGACGTCGATCGTGCCGTCCTCGGCGGTGAGCACCGCGCCAAAGCTCACCGCGGAGCCCGGGCCGATCCGTACGTCGCCGCACAGGACCGCCGTCGGCGCCACATATGCAGTCTTGTCGATCCTCGGCTCGCTGCCCTGATGTCGGTAGCGCATCTCATATCTCCATCTGTCGAGGTCGTCGAACAGCCGCGGAATCATAGTCGCAGCCGGCCTAGTCGCCGAGCATCATTTTCGCCAGCAGCCGGGGACGCTGGCGTTCCGGTGGGATATTGACAACGTCCGACGCCTCCCGCCTACTGTTGCCTAGCTGCGCCGCAGAAGGCCGCGGCGCGTAATGATGTGGGAGGTCAATCCATGTATATGCGGTTTGGGGTAGCGGCGCTGGGCGTCGCGGCGGCTCTAGGGCTTGTCGCGGTGCCGGCCGGCGCCAAGACGCTCGTTTATTGCTCGGAAGGAAGCCCGGAAAACTTTTATCCGGCGATCAACACGACGGGCACATCGTTCGATGCCTCGTCGCGGCAACTTTACAATCGCCTGGTGGAGTTCGAGCGCGGGACGACCAAGATTGTACCGGGTCTGGCCGAGAGCTTCGAGGTGTCAACAGACGGCAAGATCTACACCTTCAAGCTGCGCAAGGGCGTCAAGTGGCACA
>JACQDQ010000269.1 GCA_016201015.1 Pseudomonadota bacterium
CGCTGTCGGTGGCGCTCGAGGTGATCTGCGCCTTCCTTGCGGTCGAGGGCAAGTTGCCGGTCAATATCAAGCTGCTGATCGAGGGCGAGGAAGAGCTGGGCAGCCGCAACCTGTCCGCGGTCATCGCGCAAAACAGCGAGTTGCTCGCCGCCGATTTCGTGCTGTCGGCCGACGGTGCGCGCTGGCGGGCCGATCTGCCGAGCGTCAATATCAGCAGCCGCGGCATCGCCACCTTGCAGGTGACGCTGCGCACCGCGGCCAAGGACCTGCATTCGGGCCGCTACGGCGGCGCCGTGGCCAATCCGCTGAACGCGCTCAGCCGCCTCATCGCCTCGCTGCACGACGACAGCGGCCGCATCGCCGTCGCCGGTTTCTATGACGGCGTCGCCGAGCCGAGCGCGGCCGAGCGCGCGGCGATCGCCGCCCTGCCGTTCGATGAGCGCGCCTATCTCGCGAGCGTCGGCGCGACGGCCTCGGTCGGCGAGCGCGGCTACACGCTGCTCGAACGGCAATGGCTGCGGCCCTGCCTCGACCTCAACGGCATGTGGGGCGGCTATCAGGGGCCGGGCGGCAAGACGGTCATTCCCTGCGAGGCGCACGCCAAGCTGTCGTCGCGTCTGGTCGCCGGCCAGGACCCGAAGAAGATCATCGCCGCGTTGAAGCAGCATCTCACCGCGAAATGCCCGCAAGGCGCCACGGTGTCGTTCGCCGGCGATGGGCACGGCTCGCCCGCCTATAGCCTGCCGACCGACCACCCGGGGCTGACGGCGGTCGAAGCGGTGCTGGCCGAGCTCAACGGCCGCCGGCCGGTGCGGGTGCGCATCGGCGCCACCCTGCCGGTCAGCGAAATGTTCGCGCGCGAGTTGGGAATAGACACGGTGATGTTCTCGTTCTCGACCGCCGACGAGGACTTCCACGCGCCCAACGAGTTCTTCCGCCTGGACGGGCTCGACCAGGGCCTCGCCGCCTGGACGCGCTGCCTGCGCAAGCTGGGCACGCAGAAAAGCAGCACTTACGACCGCTTTCGCCGCTAAAGGTCAGCCCTTCGGGCGGTCCTTGACCGGGACCACCAGCTTCAGGCCTGACCAGGTGGCATCGACGGCGCATACCTTGACGTCGACCAGGCCAGCAGCGATGGCCAGCTTGCGCACGACGTCCTCGGTCACATCGGTCGCCACGCCCGACGCCTGCTTCGGCCACGACACCCAGATCATGCCGGCGGGGTCGATCGCCTTGCGCGCCGTCGGCAGGCTCCGCCGCAGCGTCGCCGCCTGGTCCGCGAACAGGTGGATCACGTCGAACGATCGTGGCGATAGCGCATCGGCAGCCGCGAGCACGGTGCGCCGGGCCAGGCCGGGCACGTCGATTGCCGTCGCGACGGCGCGCGGCGCGCCGATCAGCGCGAGGCGCTGCCCGGCCTTTAGTCCGAGCTTCGCGGTCAGCGGCTTTCCCGAGTAGCCGGCGGTGGGTGGCGACGCCATGCGGCCGCGATCATGCCGGCGATTCGACTGCAGGCAAAGCGGCCAATTGCGGCCGAACGATAACACTTGCCGATCCGTGCAGCCGCACTACTATTTCCCTTGCGGCGACTCCGCCTGCGGGCTCAGAGATATCGTGCATCGCGAGGCGGCGCGGTGCCGCGTGCGGCGAAATCGGGAACGAGGATGGGCGCGATCAACCGGACGGGAAAGTTCAAGATCGGGCAGGTCGTCTGCCACCGGTTCTTTTCCTTTCGCGGCGTAATCTTCGACGTCGATCCGACGTTCAACAACACCGAGGAATGGTGGCAGTCGATTCCCGCCAATATCCGCCCGCGCAAGGACCAGCCCTTCTACCACCTGCTCGCCGAGAACGCGGAGACGACCTATGTCGCCTATGTCTCGGAGCAGAACCTGCTGCCGGATGAAAGCGGCAAGCCGGTCCGTCATCCGGACGTGCCGAAGTTTTTCGATCAGTCGAGGAACGGCCAGTACACGCTGCGGGCGCGCCAAACGAATTGACGGGGCGCCCGGGACTCTTCAGCGACGGCTGACGATGCGTCGTTGACGCAAGGCGCCGCGGGCGGCAGGCTGGCGGCTGGCACGGTCGCTCGCGCGCAACGGGCGTTCAGTTGGTCAGCCATAGCGGGAGGACGCATGAACATCGCAGACCTGTTCCGCCGTGCCGGGCGGCTCGGCGGAAGTGTCGGACTGCTCGCATTGGCGTCGTGTGTGGATGCCGACTTGCCCGTAAACATACCGACGAATACGTATACGCTTCCTGCCCTGAGCCAGGACGCCGAGATTCTCGTCGATCCCTGGGGCGTGCCGCACATCTTCGCCAAGACGCCGTATGACGCCTACGTCGCGCAGGGCTTCAATGCCGCGCGTGATCGGCTGTGGCAGATCGATCTGTGGCGCAAACGCTCGCTGGGCTTGCTCGCCCGCGACTTCGGACCGGCCTATGTCGAGCAGGATCGCGCCGCGCGGCTGTTCCTCTACCGCGGCGACATGAAGGCGGAGTGGACCGCCTATTCTTCCGACACCAAGCGCGTCGTCGAGGCCTTCGTCGCCGGGGTGAACTTCTATGTCGGCCTGACCCGGCGCAACGCGCAATTGCTGCCGCCGGAATTCGCGGCGCTCGGCTACCAGCCCGATTTCTGGGCGGCCGAGGACGTGGTGCGCATGCGCAGCCACGGGCTGCTCGGCAACTCGGCGTCGGAGGCGGTGCGCGCCCGGGTCGTCTGCGGCTTCGGTCTCGAAGTCGACGCCTTCCGCCGCGGCCTCGAGCCGCCGTGGCAGACGCGCGTGCCCGAAGGTCTCGACCCCTGCGCCGTGCCTGCCGACGTGCTGCGCGTCTACAACCTGGCGCGTGGCGCGCCGACCTTCACGCCGGATCAGCTGCGCGGGATTGCGCCGCCGCAGCGCAGCGCCGCCGAAATTCTGCTCGACGGGCTCGCCTTCCCGACCGGCGCGAGCAACAATTTCGCCGTGGCGCCGCGGCGCTCGACCACCGGCCGCGCCATCCTCGCCAACGATCCGCATCGCGTGCATTCGCTGCCCAATATCCGCTACATCGCGCATCTGGCGGCGCCGGGGCTCAACGTGATCGGCGCCGGCGAGCCGGGCCTGCCGGGTGTCTCGCTCGGCCATAACGGGCGGATCGCCACCGGCCTCACGGTCTTCGCCACCGACCAGGACGACATCTACGTCTACGAGACCAATCCGGCCAATCCCAACGAATATCGCTATCAGGGCCGATGGGAGCCGATGCGCGTCGTGAGCGAGGAGATCGACGTGCGCGGCGCGGCGCTCGCCGCGGCGGAGCTCAAGTTCACGCGGCACGGCCCGATCGTCTACGAGGACCGCGCCAACCGGCGCGCCTTCGCCATCCGCGCGGCGTGGCTGGAGCCCGGCATGGCGCCCTATCTCAGCAGCATCGAGTACATGCGGGCGCGGAATTGGGACGAGTTCCTCGCCGCGATGAACCGCCACGGCCTGCCTTCGCTCAACTATCTCTACGCCGACGTCGACGGCAATATCGGCTGGGCGCCGAGCGGCCTGACCCCGATCCGCCCCAACTGGGACGGCCTCATGCCGGTGCCCGGCGACGGCCGCTACGAATGGGCCGGCTTCCGCGTCATGGACACCTTTCCGCGCGCGCTGAACCCGCCGGCGGGCTGGTTCGGCACCTCGAACGAGATGAACCTGCCGCCGGACTACCCCTATCGCGAACGGCGGCTCGCCTTCGAATGGGCCGATCCCAACCGCATGATGCGGCAGCGGCAGTTCTTCGCCGATGGCCGCAAGTTTTCGGTCGAGGACTTGCTCGATCTGCAGAACGACTATGCGTCGACCACGGCGCAGCGGGTGACGGCGCTGCTTGCCGGCGTCGAGGCCGGCGCCGAGCCGCGCGTGGCCGCGGCGATCGGCCTGCTGCGCGGCTGGGACCATCGTGTCGTTGCCGAGTCCGCCGCGGCGGCGATATTCGAAGTGTGGTTCCACAAGCATCTGCGTCGGGCCGTGGTGGCGCGAATCGTGCCGCCGGCCGCCGCGCCCTTGGTCGGCGCCGGCGATCCGCCGGTGATTGTCGCCCTGCTCGAAAATCCCGATCGCCGTCTCGGGCCGGATCCGCGCGCCGCGCGCGATGAGCTGCTGCGAACGTCGCTGCGTCAGGCGATCGCCGAGCTCGACCAGCGGCTCGGCGGCGACATGAAGGCCTGGGCTTGGGGCCGGCTGCATCACGCCCAGTTCACGCATCCCCTGTCGGCGGTCGTCGATGAGAAGCTGCGTGCCAGGCTCGATGTCGCGCCGCGGCCGATGTCGGGCAGCGGCGACACGCTCGGCCGCGCCAGCTATCGTCTGAGCGATTTTCGCCTGACCTCCGGCGCGTCGGTGCGCCTGGTCATCGATGTCGGCGATTGGGACAATTCCTGGGCGATCAACGGGCCCGGCCAATCCGGCGATCCGGCGAGCGCGCATTACCGCGACCTGTTCGAGCCGTGGCTGAACGGGCAATATTTTCCGCTGCTTTACAGCCGCGCGGCGATCGAGCAGGCGGCGGAGCGGCGCATCGAGCTGCGGGCACCGCGCTGAATCACCCCGCGTCGCACGGCCGGCGAGGCCGCTATCGGCATCGATGACAATGGGTGACTCGCAACGCCGTTCGATCATGTGCGAGTGGGGCGCGGACGGCGCGCAATTTCGTCGCGCCGACGTGGCCATCGTCGTCGACGTGCTGTCGTTTTCCACCTGCGTCAGCGTCGCCGTTGACCGCGGCGCGTGCATATATCCGTTCTCGCACGGTCACGGCCGGGCGCGCGCCCTGGCCGACGCCGTCGGTGCCACCTGCGCCATGAAGCGCGGCGAAGGACGCTATTCGCTGTCGCCCGCGACCCTGGCCAAGGCGGTGCCGGGCGAGCGCATCGTCCTGCCGTCGCCCAACGGCGCTATGCTGTCGCTGGCACAGCAGGCTCCGGTCGTTTTCGCCGGCTGCCTGCGCAACGCCAAGGCCGTGGCGTGCGCGGCACAGCGCTGCGGGCCGCGCATTCTCGTCGCCGCCGCCGGCGAGCGCTGGCCGAACGGCGGATTGCGGGTAGGGTTCGAGGACCTGATCGGCGCCGGCGCGATCATTGCCGAATTGAATGGCGAGCTCACGCCGGAGGCCCACGCGGCGCGCGTCGTCTACGAATCGTCGCGGCCGCGCCTTGCGGCGCTGTTGCAAGACTGCGCCTCGGGACAGGAGCTGATCGCCTGGGGATTTGCCGACGACGTGGCCATGGCCGGCGCGATCAATAGCAGTGCGACCGTGCCGATTCTGCGGACCGATGCGGTGAGGTATGACGAGATCATGGCTGTCGAGACGGATGCGGTCGGCGCACCGCTGAAAGGCAGACAGGTCGCCTTCTATGACGCCATGGCCAAAGAGGCGACCGCACCCATTTAGGGGGAGCGGGGCAAGCTACGGCTGTTGTTCGCCCGCAAACCAGCGGGCGACGTCGCGAAACACCTCCGCCATGCCGGCGGGGGGCGCCTGGCCGGTCAGATCGAGGGAGTGGTCGGCGTTCTCCCGCCGCACGATCGTTGCCGCGCGGTTCGCGGCCGCCAACGCGGCGGCCAAGGTTTCGAAGGATTCGATCGGCACGCTGTCGTCGGCCGTGCCATGGACGATGTAGACGGCGGCAGCGCTGGCCTGCAGGTCGTCCGCCGGCCGCGCTGGCAGGAACGACGACCAGCGGCGATAAGGATGGCCCCAGGCAAACTCGGCGATGCTGTCGGGCTGCGCAAGGATACGGGCAACGTTGTCGTCGACGGCGGCGATCTGTCGCCGCACGGCGGAGGGATCGTCGGCACCCGTCGCCGACGAGTGCCGGCGGGCGCGGGCGTAGAGATCGTCAAGCGCCGTCGCGCCGCTGCCGGAGAGAATCGCCGCATGAGTGATGCCGGGCTCCAGTCGCGCCAGCCGCGCGACGATCATGCCGCCTTCGGAATGGCCGACGACCAGCAGACGAGTCGGATCGTTTTGCGGTAG
>JACQDQ010000270.1 GCA_016201015.1 Pseudomonadota bacterium
AGGTAGCACAGTGCTGCAGCGTCGTCAGACCCCCACCTCACCTGCTCCACTCGGGTCATCGCCCGAGGGTCGCTCCCACTACGCCCCGGGGGGCGGAGACGGTAGGGAGAGGTGGGGCGAATCACAAAAATTCGATAGTCGGCCCTAGTTCGTCTTCTGCCGCGCCTCCGCGGCGACGAACAGCACGACGAGCAGGATCGTCAGCAGGATGAGCAGGCTCATCAGCGCATAGAGCGTCGGCGACAGGCCGACCTGGCGATAGGTCGACCAGATATAAGTCTGCACCGTGTTGAACGGCCCCTGCACCAGCGACGTGCGGATCGTCTCGTTGAACGAAAGGATCATCGAGAACGTCGCCGCGCCGGTGACGCCGGGCCAGATCAGCGGCAGCTCGACGGTGCGGAAGGCGCGCCAGCGATTGGCGCCGTGCATATACGCCGCCTCAAGATAGACCGGGTCGAAATTCGCCATCACGGTGAGGATGATCAGCGTGGCGAACGGCAGCGCCCACAGGATTTGGACCAGGCAGATGCTGAGAAACGACGGCGGCAGGTCGAGCAGGCGGAACAGGAAGGCGGTGGCCAGCCCCATGCTGACGCCGGGAATGAACAGCGGCACCAGCACGAGCATGAGCACCAGCCGCGGCACGCCCAGCTCGCGCACCGCCATGGCGGCGAGCAGGCCGAGCAGCGGCGCCGCGATCGCCGTGACCAGGGCCGCCGCAAAGGACACCTGCATCGCCTGCACCAGCACCGGGTTGCGCCAGATCTCCGCGTACCAGCGCAATGTCACGGCATCGAGGACCGCAGCCGAACCGCCCTCGCTGATCGAGAACAGCGGCGGCGGCACCATCGGCAGGTAGAGAAAGGCGACGATCAGGGCGATGAACGCCCAGTTGGCGAGACGCGCGGCGCGGCCGGATGGCATCAGAACCTCCAGCGCAGCATCTTGCCGAGGAACGAGCGCAGATCGAACGCCAGGTACCACAGCAGCAACAGGCCGGTCATCGCCCCGACGACGATGCTCGACATCGCCGCGGCCAGCGGATAGTTGAGCACATCGAGCGCGCTGGTGATGGTGTTGCCCATCAGCTCGTAGCCCGGGCCGCCGAGAATGACCGGCACCGCGCTTTCGCCGAAGGTGCCGACGAAGCCGAAGGTGGCGGCGGCGAAGATGCCCGGTATCGACAGCGGCAGGGTCACGCGCAGGAACGTGCGCGTCGGTGGGGCGCCGAGCAGCCAACTCGCATGCACGAGCCGGCGGTCGATGCCGGCCAGCGACAGCCACAGCGGAAAGACCATGAACGGCATGTAGGAGGCGAGCAGCCCGACGAAGACTCCGAAATCGCTGTAAAGCAGCCAATCGACCGGCCGGTCGGATATGCCGGCCGCGGCAAGGAAGCGATTGATCGGCCCGGTGCGGCTGAGCAGGAACGACCACGAGAAGGTGCGGATGATGTAGTTGATGAGGAACGGCACGGTGAAAAGCAGCAGCACCGTCCGTGTCGCCGCCCGCCCGGCGCGCATCGCCAGGAAATGGGCGATCGGATAGGCGATCACCAGGCCGATCAACGTCACCTCGGCCGCGACGATCAGGCTGCGCTCGAGGATCTCGAGGCGGACGCCGGAGAGGAACGCGGCGTAGGAGCGCAGCGTGAAGGCCGGCCGAATGCGAACGCCGACCCGCTCCCAAAAGCTGATGACGACGGTGAGGCCGAGCGGAACGAGAAGAAAGGCCGTCACGAACGCGACAGGCAGAGCCAGCAGGACTCCCCGACCGCTAGGTCGCAACGGCCCCTTCCTCCACCCGGCTGCTAGCGAGCCGGCGCCGCCTTGAAGCGTGCCCACTCGCTTTCATACAGCTCGACATGGGTCGGCCAGCGGTTCTGCCAGGTGCCGCCTTGCTCGAATTTGCGTTTGACGCCGGCATCGATCTCGGCGACGCGCGACGCCTTGTCGGCCGGGAACTCCGCCGGATTGGCCTTGGCGTAGGCGACCGATTGCGGATTGGTCATGTAGCCGCGCAGCTCGGTGATCTTGGCGCCGTACCACGGCCCCAGCATGAAATCGAGCAGGTCGTAGGTCGCCTTGGTCTGCTCCGGCGAACGCGCCGGGTTCTTGACGACATAGGCCGCCATCGCCCACAGCAGATAGCCCTCCTTCGGCGCGGCGTAGACGGCGTTGAGGCCCTTGCCGCGCGTGACGAACACCATCGGCTCCCAGCAATCGATGACGTGCACTTCCTTGCTCATCATCAGATTGACCGCCTGCTCGAAGCTCGACCATAGGGTGCGGAACTGGCCTTCCTTCTTCTTGGCGATCAGGAAGTCGATCACCGTCTTGAGCTCTGCCGGCGTCATGTCATCAGGGTTGGCGATCCGCGCCATGCCGCTGGCCTTGAGGTAGAGCGCCGTCTTCTGCCCGGCGGTCGTATAGTTGTCCTCCAGCGCGACATAGCCCTTGAACTTCGGATCGAACATGGCGCCGTAGGAATCGAGCGGGCCGGTGACGTCCGGCAGATAGGCGAAGGAATCGCCCTGCAGCACGGTCGGCACGCCGTAGAGCTGGTTGTTGTAGCCGATGAAGTTGAAGCCGGGCGTGCCGGGCTTGAGGAAGTCGCGGATGTAGGTGTTCTTCGCCCAGTTGGGCAGCTTCGCCGTGTCGATCGTCTCGATCAGGTTGTTGTCGACCAGCGGCTTCTGCATGCCGCCGACGATGTTGATGAGATCGTAGGTCTTGGTGCCGCCGCCGGCGATGAGCACGTTGAGGATGGCCGACGGCGCGTTGCCGATCGACACCAGATTGACACCCGCGCCGCTGGCGGCGGTGTATTTCGACCAATCGCCGCCGGGATCGCCGACGCCGATATCGGCGAAGTTGACCGTCAACTTGGCCTGACCGAGCGCCGGCCACGCGCCGCAAGCCGCGAACGCGGCACCGCCCAGCAATGACGTCTTGAGCACGCTCCGCCGTGAAAATGAATTCGCTACCATGTCGCACCTCCCTGCGATGAAAAGAACGCTGGGAGTGTGGCGCCGCGCAATATGCGCTGTCAAATCAGGCACGCCGCGGAAACGATTTATCCGATCAATGACGCGGCACGCCGCTTGCGCCGCGGCAAGTCGATGTCATCGCTGTCGCGATTTGGCGCGGCGCGTGGCAGTGGCGGCGTGCGGATCGTCCGGCCAGGCATGCTTGGGATAGCGTCCGCGCATCTCGGCTTTGACCGCGCGATACGAGCCCGTCCAGAAGCCCGGCAGATCGCGCGTCACCTGCACCGGTCGCCTCGCCGGCGACAGCAGATGCACGGTCAGCTTGACGCGGCCGCCGGCGATGCTGGGGTGCGTTGCGAGGCCAAACATCTCCTGTACCCGCGCGGCAATCGCCGGGCCGCCCTCCGCGCCGTAGTCGATGGCAAGCCGCGAGCCGGAAGGCGCCAGGAAATGCGTTGGGGCTTCGCGCTCGAGACGCCGGCGCAGCGTCGGCGGCAGCAGCGACAGGAGCGCCGCCTCGAACTCGGCGGCCCCGAGA
>JACQDQ010000277.1 GCA_016201015.1 Pseudomonadota bacterium
CCTGGCCAACCGGCTGGTCTTCGACCCGCTGCAGCGGCAGCTCAGCCGCGCGCGGTTGGAAGCCGCGTGAGCCGCCGATGAGGAGCGCGCCGACCCGCCTGGCGCTCGGCGAGCATCTCGTCGTCCTGGCGCTGGTGGTGCTGGCCATCGGCGGCTGGTGGTGGATGTCGCTGCAGTTCTCGCCGCTGGTCATGCCCTCGCCGTGGGCGGTGCTGCGGCGAACCACGTCCTTGTTCGTCGATCCGGCGCTGCTGCGCCACACCCTGCTCACCACCGCGCGCGTGTGGGCCTCGGTCGCCGCGAGCCTGGTCATCGGCTTCGCCCTGGCCGTGCTCGCGCGCGCCAATGCCGATCTCGACGGCATCATCACCGACCGCCTGCTGGTCGTGCTCAACGCCTTTCCGTCGATCGGCTGGGCGATTCTCGCGGTCATCTGGTTCAGGGTGTCGAATACCTCCGTCCTGTTCGTCCAGGTCATGATCCTGCTGCCCTTCTGCGTCATCAACTTCGCCGAAGGGCTGCGCAATCTCGATGCCGAGCTGATCGAGATGGCGCATAGCTTCACGCGCCGTCGCCGCCGGGTTCTGTTCAAGGTGGCGCTGCCGATGGTGCTGCCCTACGGCGTCGCGGCGCTGCGCGTGTCGTATGGGATATGCTGGAAGATCGCCCTCGTCGCCGAGCTGTTCGGGGCGCAGAGCGGCTACGGCTACCTCATCTTGCAGGCGCAAGCGGTGGCCGACGCCACTTCGGTGGTGGCGATCTGCCTGGCGATCGTCGTGCTGTTCGCCGCCGGCGACCGCCTGGTCATCGATCCCATCGCGCGACGTTATGCCGCCGATCGCCGCTGATTACGCCGCGCCTTGTCCCGCTTGACCGACGACGGCCGCCTTGCGCCTGGCGAAGCAGCGGCGCATGACGACGTAGAACACCGGCGTGAAGATCAACCCGAACGCCGTCACGCCGAGCATGCCGAAGAACACCGTGGTGCCGAGCGATTGCCGCATTTCCGCGCCGGCGCCCGTGGCGACGGCCAGCGGCACGACACCGAGAATGAACGCGAACGACGTCATCAGGATCGGCCGCAGTCGGGTCTTGGCCGCCTGCACCGCGGCCTCGATCCGGCTGGCGCCCTGGGTTTCTGCCTGCCGCGCGAACTCGACGATCAGGATGGCGTTCTTCGCCGCCAATCCGATCAGCACGACGAAGCCGATCTGCGCCAGGATGTTGACCTCCATGCCGCGCAGCAGCAGGCCGCTGACGCCGGCGAGCAGGCACATCGGCACGATGAGAATCACCGAGAGCGGCATGGCCCAGCTCTCGTACTGCGCCGCCAGTACGAGGAAGACGAACACGACCGAGGCGGCGAACACCAGAAGCCCGGTGTTGCCGACCAGCTTCTCCTGAAAGGCAAGCTCCGTCCATTCAAAGCCGAAACCGTCCGGCAGCCGCTCCTTCGCCAGGCGCTCCATCTGGTCCAGGGCGTAGCCGCTCGAATAGCCGGGCAGCACGGCCCCCTGGAGCTCCGCCGCCGGATAGAGATTGTAGCGCGGCACGCGATAGGCTCCGGTGATGTCGCGGAAGCCGGCGACCGCACCGATCGGCACCATCTGGCCGGCGGCGTTGCGGGTCCTCAGATTGACGATGTCGCGGATATCGTCGCGGAACGGGCTGTCGGCCTGGGCGGTGACGCGATAGGTGCGGCCGAGATAGTTGAACTCGTTGACGAAAGCCGAGCCGAGATAGACCTCGAGCGCTTCGAACACCTTGTCGGCGGGGACGCCCAGCATTTCCGCCTTCACGCGGTCGATGTCGGCATAGAGCTTGGGCGTGCGCGTGTTGAACAACGAGAAGACGCTGACCAGGCCCGGCGTTCGGTTGCCGGCCGCGACCAGATCCTGGGTCGCCGCCTCCAGCGCCTCCGAGCCGCGGCCGCGCTTATCCTGCACCATCATCTTGAATCCGCCGGCGTTGCCGATGCCGCGCACCGGCGGCGGCGGGATCACGATCACGAATGCGTCTTGGATCGCGCCGAGCCGCCGGCGCAGATCGGCAAGCATGCGATCGGTGGTGAGGCCTTTGGCGACCCGCTCGTGGAACGGCGCCTGCGGGACGAAGATGGCGCCGGCATTGGGCGCGTTGGTGAAAGTGGCGCCGTCGAAGCCGGCGAAGGGGACGGCGTGCGCGACACCCTCGGTCTCTAGGATGATCTTGGTGGCGCGGCGCACGACCTCGTCGGTGCGGGCGAGCGATGACCCCGGCGGCAATTGGAGCACCGTGATGAGATAGCCCTGGTCCTGCTGCGGGATGAAGCCCGTGGGCGCGCGCGCAAATTGCCAGCCGGTGAGCCCGATCAGGGCGGCGTAAACCGCAAGCGAGCCGATCGCCAGCCGGATCAAATAGCGCGTGACGGTGCTGTAGCCTTGCGACAGCGACTCGAAGCTCCGGTTGAAGCCGCGGAAAAAGGCACGGATCGGGCGCGTGACGAGCGAGCCTTTCGGCTCGTGCGGCTGGTGCGGCTTGAACAGCAGGGCGCACAGCGCCGGGCTCAGGGTCAGCGAAACGATGCAGGAGATCGCAGTCGCCGCGGCGATCGTCACCGCAAACTGGCGGAAGAACTGCCCGGTGATGCCGCTGAGGAAGGCAGCGGGGATGAACACCGCGGCCAGCACCAGGGCGATGGCGATGAGCGCGCCGCCCACCTCGTCCATGGTTTCGTGCGCGGCATCGCGCGGCGACAGCCCGGCGCGCAGATTGCGCTCGACATTCTCGACAACGACGATGGCATCGTCGACGACGATGCCGATGGCCAGCACCAGGCCGAACAGCGACAGATTGTTGAGCGAGTAGCCGAGCGCGGATAACACTGCAAACGTCCCGATCAACGAGATCGGGATGGCGGCGATCGGCACGACAGATGCGCGCCAGGTCTGCAAGAATAGAATGACGACGGCGATCACGAGGGCGACCGCCGCGAAGATGGTCTTGACGACATCGCGGACCGATTCGGCGATGAACTCGGTCGGGTTGTAGACGATGTTGTAGACGAGGCCGGACGGAAACGATTTGGCGAGATCGGCCATCGTCGCTTTCAGTTGCTCGGCGGTGGCGAGCGCGTTCGATCCGGGGCGCTGGAAGATCAGCAGCGGCACCGCCGGCCGCTCGTCGAGGTAGCCGTTGGTACCATAGTCCTGCGCGCCGAGTTCGACCCGCGCGATGTCGCGGACGCGGGTCACCCTGCCGCTCGGATCGTTTCTAACGACGACGTCGGCGAACTGTCGGGGATCCGCCAGCCGGCCGAGCGTCTCGACGTTGATCTGGAACGCGCCCTGCACCGGCATCGGCGGCTGATTGAGCACGCCGGCCGCGACCTGAACGTTCTGGCCGCGGAGAGCCGCGACCACGTCGCCCCCGGTCAGGCCGCGCGCGGCGATCTTCTCCGGGTCGAGCCAGATGCGCATCGAATAGTCGCGGGCGCCGAAGACCCGCACGTCGCCGACGCCGTCGAGGCGCGCCAATACGTCCTTCACCTGCAAGGTCGCATAGTTCGAGATGTAGAGCTGGTCGCGCGACTCGTCGGGCGAGCTCAGATGGATCACCATCAGCATATCCGGCGAGTTCTTGGCCACGGTGATCCCGCGGCGCTGCACTTCGTTGGGCAGCCGCGGCGTGGCGATCGCCACGCGGTTCTGCACCAGCACCTGCGCCGTATCGAGATTGGTGCCGAGCTTGAAGGTGACGGTAATCGACAGATTGCCATCGCTGGTCGCCTGCGAGGACATATAAAGCATGTTCTCGACGCCGTTGACCTGCTCCTCGATCGGCGTCGCCACCGTGTCGCTCACCACCTGCGCCGAGGCGCCCGGATAGCCGGCGGAAATGACGATCGTCGGCGGCGCGATCTCGGGATATTGCGCCACGGGAAGCGTGAAGTAGGCGACGCCGCCGATCAGGGTGATGAACACCGAGAGCACGGTGGCGAAGATCGGCCGGTCGATGAAGAAATGGGAGAGCTTCATGTCGCTGCCGGACGCGTCAATTCGCTCTCGCCGTGAGTTCGATGGTCCCCGGCTGCGGCGTCACCTTGGCGCCCGGGCGGGCGCGCATCAGGCCGTTGACGATGATGCGGTCGGACGGGTCGAGGCCGGCGCGGATGATGCGCAGATTCTCGTAGCTCGGGCCGGGCCGCACGATCTTCGGCGCAACCGTGCCGTCGTCCGTGACCGTCATCACCAGCTTGCGCGACTGGTCGGTGACCAGCGCGGCGTCGGGGATGAGGATCGCCTGATAGGGCTCGGAGCCCGGGATGCGGATGCGGCCGAACTGGCCGGGTGTCAGCAGCAGATCCGGATTCTGGAAAACCGCGCGCGCGCGGATGGTGCCCGAATTGCGGTCGACCCGGTTGTCGACGAAATCCATCCGACCCTCGCGCGGCCAGCCGGCCTCGTCCGTCAGGTGCGCGAACACGGGCACCGAATTGTCGCGCGTCGATCGCATCTTGCCCTGCGCGGTGGCGCGCTGATAGGCGAGATAGTCGCTCTCGCTCATGTCGAAATTGAAGTAGATCGGACTGAGCGAGACGATTGTCGTGAGGAGCGTCGAGCTGCCACCCTCGCCGCCGGACACCAGGTTGCCGACGCTCACCTGATGGCTGCTGATGCGCCCCGAGGCCGGCGCCTTGATCCGCGTGAACTCGACATTGAGCTCGGACCCGCGGATCGCCGCCTTGGCCCCCTCGACCGTTGCCGTCGCCACCCGCAGTTCGGAGACGCGCTGGTCGTAGTTGCTGACGGCCTCGAAATCCCGTTTGCGCAACTCGGACGAGCGTTCCAACTGGCGGGAGGCGAGCTCGGCCTGGGCAGTCGCATGAGCGAGCTGTGCCCGCGCCGCAGCGAGCGTCGCCTCGTAGGGCCGTGGGTCGATGACGAACAGCAGATCGCCCTTCTTGACGACCTGGCCGTCCTGGAAATCGATCTCGGTCAGATAGCCGCTGACGCGCGCGCGGATTTCCACGTAGTCGACCGCGGCGAATTGTCCCGTGAACTCGTCCCACTCCGTGATCTCTTTTTGCAACGGAGCGCTGACGGTGACGGCTGGCGCTGGAGGAGGCGCCGTCGTGACGGAGCCTTTCGAGGGTTGCCCGATATTGAAGTAGAGGGCGACCGCGCTACCCGCCGCCAGCAGGATCGTCGTGATGGCTGCAAGCCTCCGGCCCCACGAGCGGTGCTTGACTGCTTCGGCGGGCGCCGAGGCGGCAGCGGCGTTATCGATGTCCGACATGGGCTGACCTCAGACATTGAAGGCGGCCGCAGCGACGCTGCGACCCGATTCGAGGTGCGGCACGGTCCGAGCCGCCGGATCGGCACATATCGGAATTCCCCCGGAGCGAACGCTTCGACGCCGCGACCCGCGTTTCAATGCGTCTTGCGCCGCGGCGCGCGCGGCGACAATTGCTCTCAGCAAATTGGTTAATCGACGCTTCCGTTTCAAGGCACTTGCAAGGTCATGGAATACAACGGAAATTGCGCGATGCAAATGTGCCCCTGCGCCATGGCCGGTGCGAATTCCACCGAGGTATGCGCTCAATCCTCGTCGGGCAGCAGCGTGAACAGCTCTTCCGGCGCGCGCACCCCGCGCAACGCGTAGCGGCCGACCGAGACCAGTCGCGCCGTGTCGAGCATGGCGCCGGCATGGAAGGCGGTCGACACGATCACGTCGCGCTCGAGCGAGCGGCACATCGCCTCGATGCGCGCCAGCTCGTTGACCGCGGGTCCGACCACGGTGAAGTCGAGCCGATCGGCGCTGCCGATATTGCCGTAATAGACCTCACCGATATGCAGCGCGAGATCGAAGCGCGTCGTCGGCAATCCTTTCGCGCTTCGCTTCTCGTTCAACTGCGCCACGCTTTTCAAGGCGAGATCGGCCGCCTTGACGGCGCGGCGGCAGGCATCGGCCCGGCGATCGATGTCGAAGATGGCGAGCAGGCCGTCGCCGATGAATTTCATCACCTGGCCACCATTGGCGTGAATCGCCTGCACCAGGCAATCGGCGTAGTCGTTGAGGAAGGGAATGATGTCGGCCGGTGGCTGCTCCTCGGCGATCTTGGTGAAGCTCTGCAGGTCGCTCAGCCACAGCACGGCGGTGATCGGCTCGGCGACGCCGCGGCTGATGTTGCCCTTGAGCACGCGCCGCCCGGCGTCGCGGCCGAGATAGGTCTCGAGCACGGTCTCGGCGATGCGCTCCAGCGAGACGCTCTTGAGCGCGGTGGCCAGGCTCGGCAGGGCGCGCTCGATGGTGTCGATGTCGCCGTCGCTGAAGCCGCCGGCGCGGTCGGTCGTCCACGAGGTGTAGATGCAATCCATCGACGCGATGGTCACCGCGCTTTCAAAGCGCGTGATCGCCACCAGGTAATCCGTGCCGCCGGCGGCGACGATGTCGTCGAGGACCGGAAATTCGCCCTGCTGGTAATTGTCGCCGACCCGCCGGCGCAGCCGGATCTCGCGGTTCTCGAACAGCCGGTAGAACGGGCTGCGCTTGTATTCTTTGCTGCTACCCTCGGCGCTGCCGACCGCGGCATTCTGGCGTCGAAACTCGTTGGTCTGCACGGCGTCGCCGCCGCGGCGCCAGACGAACAGGCGCCCGTCGAGCACCGGATGCAGCGTGTCGATGCCCGCCGCGGCGCGGAACAGCGGCAGCCCTTCGGCAACTGCAGCCGTGCAGAAGCGATCCAAAAGCTGGTCCTCGCGCGCGCCGGCCAGGGCGGCGTCGGTAATCGCTGCGATGAGGCGCGGCTGATGCATCCCGCATTGAACCGGGATCGGCGCCGTTCAGCTCGCCGTCTGCTTCTCGCTGGGCGCCGCCGGCTCGTCGGCGTTCGGGGACGTCTCCGCCGCCTTCGCCGCTTCCGCATCCGCCAGCGCCTTGGTGGCGCGGCGCGCGCGGCGCTCGGCCTCCTTCTTCGCGCGCTCGGCGGCGAGGTGCGTCTTGTCGAGCGCCTGATCGAGCTGCTCTTGCGTGCACAGGCCGAGCGAGACCGGGCTCTGCGGCTTGATGTTGGTGATGTCCCAGTGGGTGCGGTCGCGCACCTTCTGTATCGTCGATTTGGTCGTGCCGATCAGGCGATTGATGTCGGCGTCGGAAAGCTCCGGATGGCTGCGGATGAGCCAGGCGATGGCGTTGGGGCGGTCCTGGCGCTTGGACACCGGCGTGTAGCGCGCGCCCTTGGACCGCACGGCCGGCTCCGGCAGCGTCGTCTCGACGAGAACCAGCCGCGCCTTCGGGTCGGCGACGCAACGCTCGATTTCCTCGCGCGAGACTTGGCCATTGGCGACCGGATCCAGTCCGACGATGCCGACGGCCACCTCGCCGTCGGCGATGCCTTGCACTTCAAGCGGATGCATGCCGCAGAAATCGGCGATCTGCTCGAATGTCAAAGCGGTATTCTCCACCAGCCATACGGCGGTGGCCTTGGGCATGAGCGGAAGACGCATCTCTCCTCCAGAATCGCCGCGTGGCTCCGTGCCCGTGGGCACGAAGGGGGCTATAGAACGTATTAGCTTCGCTTTATATAGGTATGATCCGCGCCGGTCAAAGACTTACGGCCCAACAATCAGCATGATCTTGCCGACATGCGCGTCGGCTTCGAGCAGGCGATGCGCGGCGGCGGCCTCGGCCAGCGGGAAGGTGGCGTGGATGACCGGCTTTACCTTGCCCAGCTCGATCAGCGGCCAGGCCTTCGCCCTGAGCTCGGCGGCGATCGCGCCTTTCTCGGCCACCGAGCGCGGACGCAAGGTCGAGCCGGTGATGGTCAGGCGCTTTCGCATCAGCATGTCGAGACTAACCTCCACCTTGGCCCCGCGCAGGAAGGCGATGTGGACCAGGCGGCCGTCCAGGCGCAGGATCGACAGATTGCGCGGCAGGTAGTCGCCGCCGACCATGTCGAGGATGACGTCGACGCCGTCGCCGCCGGTCGCTTCCTTGATCACCGCGACGAAGTCCTCGGTCTTGTAGTTGATGGCGCGCGTTGCGCCGAGCCGCGTGCAGGCGGCGCATTTCTCCGGCGTGCCGGCGGTGGCGAAGACTTGGCGGGCGCCGAGCGCGCGGGCGAGCTGGATCGCCGTGGTGCCGATGCCGCTGGCGCCGCCATGGACGACGAAACTTTCACCGGGCTTCAGCGCCGCGCGCTGGAAGACGTTGGTCCACACCGTCATGAACGTCTCGGGCAGGCCGGCGGCCTCGATCAGGGTCAGCCTGTTGGGCACCGGCAGGCATTGCGGGGCGGGCGCCACGGCGTATTGCGCGTAGCCGCCGCCGGCCAGCAGCGCGCAGACCTGATCGCCGCGCTTGGGCCAGGCGACGCCATCGCCGACCGCGACGACCGTGCCGGCGACTTCGAGGCCGGGCAGGTCCGAGGCGCCGGGCGGCGGCGGATATTTGCCCAGGCGCTGGATCACGTCCGGGCGGTTGACGCCGGCGGCGGCGACCTGGATCAGCACCTCGCCGGAACCGGGGCGGGGCAGGGGACGGGTGCAGGGCTTGAGGACCTCGGGCCCGCCGGGCGTGGAAATCTCGACTGCGGTCATGGTCGATGGAAGCTGCGTCATTGCGCAAATCTCTTTGCTGCCGGAAATACGGTTGCAGGTCTAAAGGGGCCGCCGCAAACTTACAACTGGTTCGTGACCGCGGGAGGACGCCATGGAACTCGAAGATCTCGAGCCGCGCAAGAAGCCGCCGAAGCCCAAGGACCTGACGCCGTTCTCGGTCGAGGAGCTCAACGAATATATCACCATGCTGGAGGCGGAGATCGCCCGCGCCCGCACTGCGATCGGCGCCAAGCAGGCGCATCGCGCCGGCGCCGACAGCCTGTTCAAGAAGTGATCATTTCGAACCACCGCGCCGCCGCGTCATGAACATCAGCCAGCCGATCGGACCCAGCGTCAGGGTGAGCACCAGCCAGCCGAGGCGCGGCCCCAACGGACAGCGCGCGCCGGGCGGCGGCAGGAACGGCCCGGCCTTGGGCGAGACCAGGACGTGCAGCAGCGGTGCGACGTAGAAGACAAGGAGCAGCGCGATGGCGGTGGGGCGATCCATCGCCGCCATTCTGCGTTGTTCGCGCTTCTCTGTCCAAGCCCTAGGGCGAGCGGCTTGAGTCGTGTATATATGTTCGAGTAAGACTCACGCGGACAGGAGCGTGACTCGTGGCGCAACCCTCTCCCCTCACCCCTCACCCTACCCTCTCCCACGCAGGTGGGAGAGGGTAGGGTGAGGGGTGAGGGCGCCGCGGCGCGGACTCACCAATCACTGCAGGGGACGTTCACATGTTGCAAGGCAAGACCGCCATCGTCACGGGTTCCACCAGCGGCATCGGGCTCGGCATCGCCCGCTGCCTGGCGCGCGAAGGCGCCGCCATCATGCTCAACGGCTTCGGCGACGCCAAGGCGATCGAGCAGTTGCGCAAGGACCTCGCCGCCGAATTCAAGATCAAGGTCGGCTACAGCGCCGCCGACATGTCGAAGGCCGCCGACGTCGCGAAGATGGTCGCGGACGCGACGCGCGACCTCGGCACCGTCGACATCCTGGTCAACAATGCCGGCATCCAGTTCACGGCTTCGGTGCAGGACTTCCCGGCGGAGAAGTGGGAGCAGATCCTCAGCATCAATCTCTCGGCCGCGTTCTACGCGGCCAAGGCGGCGCTGCCGCAGATGCTGTCGCGCAATTGGGGGCGCATCATCAACATCGCCTCGGCGCACGGCCTGGTCGCCTCGGAGCACAAATCGGCCTATGTCGCGGCCAAGCACGGCCTGCTCGGCCTGACCAAGGTGATCGCGCTGGAAACCGCCAAGACCGGCGTCACCTGCAACGCCATCTGCCCGGGATGGGTGCTGACCCCGCTGGTGCAGAAGCAGATCGACGACCGCGCCGCCGCGGAGAAGATCCCGGTGGCCAAGGCCAAGCAGGAATTGCTGGCCGAGAAGCAGCCGTCGCTGGAATTCGTCACGACCGAGCAGCTCGGCGGGCTGGCCGTCTTCCTGTGCTCCGAGGCGGCGGCGCAGATGCGCGGCGTGGCGCTGCCGATGGACGGCGGCTGGACGTCGCAATAGGCCGGGGCAGGCGGGGCGCCGCCCACCGCGCAGCACCGCCGCGACTGCGACACCGGCCGGCGGCGAATTCGACAGCAAGAATCGGGCTGATATTGTCCCGCGCGCCCGCTATTCGGCATCATCGCAACCGCGTATCGGAGGCCGATGATGCTGACGCTCTACGATTATCTCCCGTCGCAGAACGCCTACAAGATCCGCTTGCTGCTGCGTCACCTCGGAACTCCGTATCGCAGCGAGTTCGTCAGCATCTTCGAAGGCGAAGGGCAGCGTCCGCAGTATCTGGCGGTCAATCCCACCGGCGCGGTTCCGGCAATCCGCCTGGACGACGGCCGCGTCATCGCCGAATCCAACGCCATCCTTTGCTATCTGGCGGAGGGCACGCGCTACCTGCCGGACGACCGCTATGCGCGGGCCAAGGTCATGCAGTGGCTGTTTTTCGAGCAGAATTATGCCGAGCCGCAGATCGGCGCGCTGCGTCACTGGACGATGACCGGCAAGCTGGCGCGCCGGTCGCAGGACGCCATCGAGGGACGGCGCGCCGGGTCGCTGAAGGCCCTGGGCATTCTCGATAGGGAGTTGGCGGCGCGCCCCTTCATCGCGCCGGGCGACTATTCGATTGCCGACATGTCGCTGTTCGCCTATGTCCACCGCGCCGACGAAGCCGGCCTTCCGCTGGCCGAATACCTTCACGTCTGCCGGTGGATCGAGCGCGTGCGATCGCAGGCGGGATTCCTGGCGGAAACGCATCCGTATTCCATCGACCCGCATTCGCGCGGCGAGTTGCCGTGACCGGCCGCGGGCCTCCCGTCGGACGCGAGGGAGGCCATAGGCTGTTCGATGGCCGCATCGCAGGGTCGACCGGAAGCGATGCGATCTCTCGCCCTCGGGGCGATTGCCGTGGCCAGCGGAGACCCGTCGCCTTCGCATCGAAATACGGGGTAGCGGCGCCGGCATGGGAGCGGCGCCATCTCGCGCCGCGTCGGCGCGCCGCCACCAGAGTGTTCGTCGCGCCCGCGTCTTCGAGGTCCGCGATCGCATGGCGGCCGGCGCGGCGGAGAGATCGAGGCCTCGCCGTGCATCGCGGCACTGCCGTCGATAAAACGTTTTACGCTTAATAGTTGTCTTCACATTTTCGTGTCCGATCTTTGATTGTTCCAATATTCGAAGGGGAAAGATGCATCTGCACGCAATAAGTGTAATTTATTTCGACAGTGTATGTTTCACTTACAATAACAATAATACCCAAATTCCATTCTTATCACGTTGGAAGTAAATATAAATAAATAGCAAATAACAAAATAATTATTTCGCTATAGAGTCGGTTTTATTTACACGAATTTCAAACAAGCCTGCCGGCTCGCAATTAAATACTTGAATCCCCTCAGTATAAATATCTGGCACGACGTTTGCTTGCGATGATCTCTGTTCGCGCGTCGCCGCCGTCCGCTCATATCGAGCGGATCGCGATGAGGCGGCGAAAAGGCAAAAAGATCTGAAAATATCTTCAACCCAGAGAGGAATGTTATATGACATCCGCAACCCGTTATTTCATTGCCGCGGCGACGGCATCGATGATGTCGCTCATGACGACGACGGCATCGGCCGCCCTCATCATCAGCGGCGATAACAACGAGACGTGCACGACGACGCGGCCCGGCGGCAACGGTCCGGCGGTAAGCGACTGCACGCCGACGCTGATCACGCCCCACGTTTCATGGGAGCCCAACAATCCGCTCGACAACAGCAACAATCCGACCGGTGCCGAGTGGATTTCCTTCGATGATACGGGCATCGGCCATGGCCAGTTCGACAAGCCGATCGCGCCGTTCAGAGGGAGCCAGGACAATCCGACCGGGCATGAATTCTTCATGACGATCGCCGAGCCCGCCTTCACCGCGAAAGCGGGCGATACCTTGTTCATGAAGGTTTGGGCCGACGATACGGCGAGAATCTATCTCGACAACGTCGTGCTTTTTGACGCGAACTTCACGCAAGATACGGCTTGCGCCGATGGCCCGGTCGGGTGCGAGCCGGGCGAGGCGAAGGCGCTGACCATCACCAACCTGACGAGCGGGCCGCATATCATCAAGTTCGACGTGTTCCAATTCGGCACATCGGACGTGGCCAATGACAATCCGTTCGGTCTTCTTTATTTCGGCCAGGTGACCAGCGCCGACGTTCCGGAGCCGGGCACGCTCGGATTGTTCGGTGCCGGGCTGCTCCTTGCGGGTCTGTTCCGCCGTTCGGCCCGTTCGCCGCGGGCTTGATCGGCGTCCGCCTCGGCGAACGCCAGGCGGGGATCGCGGCGGCTGCCGCGGCCTCGGTCCTTCAGAGTCTGGCTCGGAATTCCGAGTCAGACTCTAGGGCGAGTTGCGGATTGCGTCAGGGTGGCGCCGGTCGGCGCCGTCGTGCCGGCTCCCCTCGGCGGTGGACGCTTCCGGCGGCGTTGCCGATAATCTCGGGATTGATCTGGTGTCAGCCGCCGGACTCGGGGGGCCGATGGATAGACGCAATGCGGGGCAGCCGGGCGGCGGGACGGATCGCGCGACCGATGTCGTACAGTCGATCGTGCGCGGCCTGGCGGTGATCCGCGCCTTCGGCGCGGGGCGGGAGGAGCTGACGATTTCCGAGGTCGCGCGATCGGCGAAGTTGACGCGCGCCGGGGCGCGGCGAATTCTGCTGACGCTGCGGCATCTCGAGTACGTCGACACCGATGGCCGCCGCTTCTACCTCACGCCCAAGATCCTGGAGCTCGGCTACGCATATATGTCGTCCAAGCCGCTGTGGGGCGTCGCCGAGCCCGTACTCCAGGGCCTGGCCGATGAGCTCAACGAAACCGCCTCGGCCGGCGTCCTCGACGGCACCAACGTGGTCTATGTGCTGCGCGCTTACTCGCGGCGGGTGCTGCATCTGGGCGTGAGCGTCGGCACGCGCCTCCCGGCGCACGCCTCGTCGATGGGCCGGCTGCTGTTGGCGTTCCTCTGCCCAGCGGAGCTCGATGCCTATTTTCGCAAGGCGAGTTTGCGGAAATTCACCAAGTACACCGTCAACAATCCGATCGTGCTGCGCGCGCGAATCGACGAGATTCGCCAGCAGGGCTGGGCCTATGTCACCGGCGAGATCGAGGAGGGCGTCTGCGGCGTCTCGGTGCCGATCCGCGGCCGGAATGATCGCGTCATCGCGGCGCTCAACGTCAGCACGAACTCCGAGCGGACTTCGCTCAAGGACGTGCAGCAGGATTTCGTGCCGAGGATGCGCAAGGCGGCGGCCCGGATCGAGCAGGCCTTGCCGGATTTGCGCTGACCCGTCTGGCGAAGAACTCGATCCGGAAAGAAGTCGACTCTGACCCCAATTCTGAGAGCGCCGCGCGTGCATTCTATAATCGAGTGCAACACTTGATCGGGTTTCGATGGGGGTGTTGCGATGGGGAAACGCTACAGCCAGCTGCAGGCGACGGAGAGGGCGGCTGTAAGTCGCGGATTCTTTTGATAGAACATTTGAGGTATGAGTCAATGCGTGGTTGCAGCAGGGAGCCATAAGACCTTACCGTCCTGCATTCGGCGATTGCATCGACGGGGGGCC
>JACQDQ010000069.1 GCA_016201015.1 Pseudomonadota bacterium
AGACGGCGGCAGCCCAGCGACGAACCCTGAAGCTGCGGTAGCCAACCCGCGTATGAGAGTTTGATCAACCGTCGCTCCTCGCCGCGCCGCTACCCTTGCGCATCCCACACCCAACCCTCCGCGCCCGCCGATCACGGGCGCCTCTTCACGCACGTCCCCTCTTGACTTTGTCGATCATGAGAGGGGCCGGTTTTCAACCGGCCCGCGCTGGTGCCGATGGCGGGGGCGTCGGGCGGGTTAGATCCGCGGGTCCAAGCCCGCGGACGCCCCTACGCAGCCGATGTTCAGCCTTCGCCGTCCCAATAGTCGGGCTGGCTGGCCGGCGCGCGGCCGAGAAAGCGCGTCATTTGCGGCTTGCCGTCGGCGCCTTGCAGCTCGGTCGCGACGCCGAACTTGCCGGAATCGGGATAGTCGACCATCTCCGGCAGGATCTTCGTGCTGATCGCCAGGAATTTGAGCTCGGCGGTCGGCGAGGTGTTGGCGATCTGGTGCGCCGTGTCCGGCCCGCCGGGCGGGCAGGCGATGACGTCGCCGGCGCGGATCGGATGACGCGCGGCGCCGATCCGCACCTCGCCTTCGCCCTCGACGACGAAGAACATCTCCTCGTTGACGCGGTGACTATGGGCCGGCCAGGCGCGCTTGCCCGGCGGCAGCACGGTGAGATTGTAGCCGAGCTTCTGCGCGCCGACGCGCGCGCCGATGGCGCCGATGCGCGCCTGGAAAGATTGTAGCCGAGCTTCTGCGCGCCGACGCGCGCGCCGATGGCGCCGATGCGCGCCTGGAAGCGCTCGCCGTGGCCGGACGGACGCAATTCGAGATCGGCGATGTTGACGATCGGATGAGGCATAGGCATCTCCCGCGGGCGGTTCTTGAAAAGGGGACACACGCTGCGACGTTGCGGCTGTCGGGTCAAGCGCCGGAGCGTCGCGATCGCCGGGTCGGCGCGCGCGAACTGGTGAAACGCGGCAAATGTTCGTACAATGAATCGGCGCGGCAATTCGGCGCCGTGAATTTCGACAGGAGGGGTGACATGATCAGACGAATTCTTTTGACCGTTGCCTTGGCATTGTCCGTCGTTTCTCTGGATCAACCGGCATCGGCGCAGGGCACGGCGGCCCAGCCGCAGAAGATCACCTTCCTGACCAACTACGTCTTCCACGGAAGGCATTCGCCGTTCTTCGTCGGCTTGGAGAAGGGCTTCTACAAGGAGGCCGGTTTCGACATCCAGATCTCGCCGGCGACCGGCAGCGGCTTCGTGGTGACGGCATTGGATGCCGGCCGCGCCGATTACGGCATGGCCGATCCCGGCTCGCTGATCCAGCAGGTGGCCAAGGGCGCCAAGGTCAAGGCGTTCAACGTGTTCATGGACGTGACGACCAGCGGGCTCGCCTCGCTCAAGCCCTATCCGACGCCGCAATCGCTCGCCGGCGCCAAGATCGCGGCGTCGCTCACCGACAGCGCGCGCGTCACCGTGCCGATCATTCTGCAGATGCACAAGGTCGATCCGTCGACGATCCAATGGCAGACGGCCGATCCGAGCGTCTATTTCTCGCTGTTCCTGAGCGGCCAGGTCGATCTGTTCACGGCGTCGATCGACGGCGATATGCCGGCGATCAACAAGGTCGCGGCGCCGCAGGGCAAGACCGCGCTCTTCGCCTCGTTCGCCGACTGGGGCTATGACGTGTTCGGCTATTTCCTGCTGACCAGGGCGGAGCGCATCGCCGAAAAGCCGGCCGAGGTGAAGGCGTTCTCGGCGGCGAGCGTGAAGGCGGTGAAATACGCGATGGCCAACCCGGAGGAAACCGCGCGCATCATGGTCAAGCACAACCCGACGCTCGACGTCGACACCACGCTGGCGCAGTGGAAGCAGTCGATCAAGGCGATCGACACCCCCTATATGCGGCAGAACGGCTACGGCATCGCGACGGCCGACCGCCTGCAGCGGACGATCGACCTCACCAAGCAGGCGTTGAAGCTGGAGGCCGCGCTCGCGCCTGGCGACGTTTTCGCGCCGGGATTCGTCGCCAAGTAGGCCGCCGCTAGCGCGTGCGCTGCGAGGGACGCCATTTGAGGAACATGCTTTCGAAGATCGCCACCGCGCC
Source organism: Pseudomonadota bacterium (assembly GCA_016201015.1). GTDB lineage: Bacteria > Pseudomonadota > Alphaproteobacteria > CACIAM-22H2 > CACIAM-22H2 > JACQDQ01. Next base: position 2,103 of record JACQDQ010000069.1, read on the forward strand.
GATGCCGAGCGTGGTGAAAATCGTGATCGACAGCAGCGAGGCGAAGACCAGCGCGGTGTCGAGATTGAACTGTCCGGACAGGACCAGGTAGCCGATGCCGTTATTGCCGCCGATGAACTCGCCGACGATCGAGCCGACCAGGGCCAGCGGGAACGCCACCTTCACCGCATCGGCGAGGTAGGGGACCGCGTTCATCAGCCGCACCTTGAGGAAGATGCGCCATTGCGTGCCGCCGGCGAGGCGCGACAGGTCGAGCACGTCGGGCTCGATTTCGCCGAGGCCGGTCACCGAATTGACGAAGATGGGAAACAGGGCGAGCAGGAACGCCAGCACGATCTTCGATTCGACGCCGAGGCCGAACCAGATGATGAACAGCGGCGCGATGGCGATCTTGGGGATGCCGTTGAACGCCGCCAGCACCGGCAGCATGATCGCCTTCAGCGCCTTGACGTAGACGACCGAGAGCGCCAGCAGCACGCCGACGATCAGCGCGATGGCGAGTCCGACGATCGTCGTCATCGCCGTCGCGCTCAGATGGTGGAGTTGGACCCACCGCGTCTGCCAGAATTTCACGGCGATCTGGGAGGGCAGCGGCAGGATGTATTCGGGAATATGCGCCAGCCCGACGCCGACCTGCCAGATCAGGATCAGCGCGGCGAAGCCGAGCAGCGGATTGATTGCGCGGCGAACGCGATCCCAGTGCTTGGCCGTCATCGGCGCCCCCATCACTCCACCCCCTGCGCCTCGATATTGTCGCGCACCGCCGCAGCCAATTCGACGAAGCGCGCATTGCTGAGGGTCTTCGGGTCGCGCGGCCGCTTCAGGTCGACCTTGAAGACGGCCTTGATGCGGCCCGGCCGTGCGCTCATCACGATGATCGTGTCGGAGAGCAGGACCGCCTCGGTGATGCTGTGAGTGACGAACAGCACCGTGTTGCGTGTCGCGCTCCAGATCTTCTGCAGCTCGAAGCCCATGCGCTCGCGCGTGATGATGTCGAGCGCGCCGAACGGCTCGTCCATCAGCAGCAGCGACGGGTTGAGCAGCAAAGCGCGGCAGATTGCGGCGCGCTGCTGCATGCCGCCGGACAGCTCGTGCGGATAGCTCTTTTCGAAGCCCTCGAGGCCCGCAAGCTTGATCAGCTCGAGGGCGCGTGGGCGGTGGCGGCTCGGGCTTTCGCCGCGCATCTCTGCGGTGAACAGCACGTTGGCGATGGTCGTGCGCCACGGCAGCAGCACCGGCGCCTGGAACACCATGCCGAGGCCGGCGACCGGCCCGCGGACCTCGTTGCCGCGCACCAGGACTTTGCCGGCGGTTGGCACGACGAGCCCGGAGACCATGCGCAGCAATGTCGATTTGCCGCAGCCGCTTGGGCCGACGAGGGAGACGAACTCGTTCTCGCCGACTTCGAAGGATGCGCCATCGACGGCGATGCCGGTGTCGAAGCGCTTCGACAAGCTGTCGACCGCGACTGCCGCCGCCATGCCGGCGTTCACGCCAAGGCGCGCTCCAGCACGCGGGCAACATGAATTGCGCGGCGGCCGGAGCCATCGGCGATCTGGTGGCGGCAGCTCGTGCCGTCGGCAACCAGCAGCGCATCGGGCGCGGCGCGCACGGCGGGCAGCAGGCTGAGCTCGCCCATCTTCATCGAGACATCGTAATGGCCGGCCTCGTAGCCGAAGGCGCCGGCCATGCCGCAGCAGCTCGATTCGATGGTTTTGACCGCAAGGTCCGGCACCAGCTTCAATGTCGTCTCGGCCGCGCCCATGGCGCCGAACGCCTTCTGATGGCAATGGCCGTGCAGCAGCGCCGACTTTTCCAATAGCGGCTTGAGCTTGAGATCGGACAAACGGCCGGCCTTGGCTTCGGTGGCGAGGAATTCCTCGAAGAGCTGTGCGCGAGAAGACAACGCTTCCGTCTCCGTGCCGGGCAACATGGCCAGGAATTCGTCGCGCAACGTGAAAAGACATGATGGTTCCAATCCGACGATCGGCACGCCGCGCGCGACATAGGGCGCGAAGGCATCGAGCATGCGTTTCGCCTCGACGCGCGCCTCCTCGACCACACCCTCGGCGAGGAAGGTTCGGCCGCAGCATAGCGGCCTTCCGCCCTCCGCTGCCGCAACCACCTTTGGCGCGTAGCCGGCGGCTTGCAGAACCTTGAGCGCCGCGCGTGCGTTCTCCGGCTCGAAGTAGGTCGTGAAGGTATCGACGAACAGCGCGACTTCGCGTCCGGAGCCCGGGTTCGCCGCTTCGTCGGCGCGGAATGCATCGCCCCGCCATTCGGGAAGCTTCCGCCTGGCATCAAAGCCGAACCGCTGAGAGAGCTTGGCCAGCGCCTTCACGCGGTTGCGCAGATTGAGCAGCGGTGCGAGGCGCGCGGCAATCGGCGCGTAGCGCGGCAGATAGGCGATCAAGCGCTGATGCGCGTTGAGGCCGTGGCGCCGGTTCCAGGCATGGCGGAACTCGATCTTCATGCGCTGCATGTCGACGCCGGTCGGGCATTCGCGCCGGCAGCCCTTGCAGCCGACGCAAAGATCCATGGTGTCCCACATCGCATCGGAGGTGAGTGCGTCGGGCCCGAGCTGGCCGGTGAGCGCGAGGCGCAGCGTGTTGGCGCGCCCGCGCGTGACATGCTGCTCGTCGCCGGTGGCGCGATAGGACGGGCACATCACGCCGGGATCGGCCTTGCGGCAGAGCCCATTGTTGTTGCCCATCTCGACCGCCGCCGGGAAACCGCCCAGCACCGCCGCG
>JACQDQ010000278.1 GCA_016201015.1 Pseudomonadota bacterium
CTTCTGCACGCCCTTGATGGTGTAGCCGTGCTGATAGAGCAGCACGCGGATGCGGCGCAGCAGGTCGACGTCCTCTGGCCGGTAATAGCGGCGGCCGCCGGCGCGCTTGAGCGGCCGGATCTGGCTGAAGCGCGTTTCCCAAAAGCGCAGGACATGCTGCGGCACGTCGAGGTCATCGGCGACCTCGCTGATTGTCCGGAAGGCATCGGCCGACTTGGCCTGTCGCCGCAGGCCGGCCCCGCTTTCCACCCGTTCGACCGGATCCGCCATGGCGGCCGACTAGGGCTTGGGGCCTGGTGCGGCAGGCGGCGTGCCGGGCGCGGGGCTTGTCCCGCCGCCGGACTTAGCCGCAGCCGCCTTGGTCAACGCCCGATTGATCTTGTTCTTCAGCACGTGCGAGGCGCGAAACACCAGCACCTTGCGGGGAAGGATCGGCACCTCATCGCCGGTTTTCGGATTGCGCCCGATGCGACGGCCCTTCTGCCGCACGGAGAAGCTGCCGAACGATGAAAGTTTAACCGATTCGCCACGGACCAGCGCTTCGCTGATCTCGTTCAATATCGTTTCGACCAGTGCCGCCGAATCATTCCGCGACAGGCCGACCTCCTGATAGACGGACTCGCTGAGATCGGCGCGTGTCATGGTTGCGCTCATTGCGTACCCCCAGTTCTTCTGCCTCAGACGCTACTTTAATATAGGGGCAGAAAGCGGTCAATTACATAGGGATGCGCGGTGTCCTTGAATCGACTTCGAGGACCTTGGCAGGATTACCAGCGAATCACGCTGGCGCCCCAGGCCAAACCGCCGCCGATCGCCTCGATCAACACGAGCTGCCCGGGCTGCAAACGCCCATCGCTGGCGGCCTCGTTCAACGCTAGGGGAATAGACGCGGCCGAAGTGTTGGCTTGGTGCTCGATGGTTGACACCACGTGGCTGTCATCGAGCCCAAGCTTGCGGGCGATGCCGTCGATGATGCGCTGATTCGCCTGGTGCGGCACCAGCCAGTCGATATCGGCCCCGGACAAATGGTTGGCGGCGAGCGCCTCTTCCACCACCGCGGCGAGCTTAACCACGGCATGGCGAAACACTTCGCGTCCTTCCATGCGCAGATGGCCAACCTTGCCGGTGGAAGACGGGCCGCCATCGACATAAAGCGCGTCGTGATAGCGGCCATCGGCGTGCAGATGCGTCGACAGCACGCCGCGATCGCGGCCGTTGGCCTTGCTTGGCCCGGCGCGCAGCACCAGTGCCCCCGCCCCGTCGCCGAACAGGACGCAGGTCTGGCGGTCAGTCCAATCGAGGATGCGCGAAAACGTCTCCGCGCCGATGACCAGCGCGGTGCGCGCCTGCCCGAGCTTGAGGAAATTGTCGGCGACAGCCAGCGCATAAATGAACCCGGCGCACACCGCCTGGACGTCGAATGCCATGCCGCGGGTTATGCCGAGACGGGCCTGGATCTTGGTTGCCGTCGCCGGAAACGTCTCGTCCGGCGTGCTGGTCGCCAGCACGATGAGGTCGACCTCGTCGGCGCCAATGCCGGCATTGGCCAGCGCGCGCTCGGCCGCCCGCCGCCCGAGATCCGAAGTCATCTCGCCTGGCGCGGCAATGTGGCGACAGCCAATGCCCGTGCGCTGCCGGATCCACTCATCCGTCGTGTCGACCCGCTTGGCGAGCTCGTCGTTGGTGACGACGGTTTCCGGCAGATAGGCGCCGCAGCCGATCACGCGCGAGCGCAGCCGCACGGTGCGCTTTGCCGTCATCAGCCGGTTGCCGCCTGGGAATTGGCCGGCGTGGCGCCGAGCCCAGCGAGCTCGTCGCGAATTTTGTCGTTGATGCGGTTGGCCGCCATGTCGACGGCGACGCCGACGGCATTGGCGAAGCCGAAGCCGTCGGTGCCGCCGTGGCTCTTGACCACGATGCCGTTGACGCCGAGGAACATGGCGCCATTGTAGCGCCGCGGATCGGTGCGCTTGCGCACCTTGTTAAGACCGCGTCGGGCCAGCAGATAGCCTAGCTGCGCCAGCCACGATGCGCGAAACGCGCCGCGCAGGAACTCGGCGTAGAGCTTGGCCGTGCCCTCGGCGGTCTTGAGCGCGATGTTGCCGGTGAAGCCGTCGGTCACCACGACGTCGACGGTGCCGGCGCCGATGTCGTCGCCCTCGACGAAGCCGTGAAACTGAATCGGCAGACTCGAGGCACGCAGACGGGCCGCCGCGAGGCGCAGCTCCTCGTGGCCCTTGAGCTCCTCGGCGCCGACATTGAGCAGGCCGATGGTCGGCTGCTGGAGACCGAGCACGGTCCGCGCGAACACCTCGCCCATCACCGCGAATTGCACCAGATTGTCGACATCGCATTCGATGTTGGCGCCAAGGTCGAGCATCACGGTCTCGCCGCGCCGCGTCGGGAAGAAAGAAGCAATGGCCGGGCGGCTGATGCCGGCGAGCGTGCGCAGTACGACGACCGACATGGCCATCAGCGCGCCGGTGTTGCCGGCCGAGACGACGCCGGCCGCCTGCCCCTCGCGCACGGCCTCGATGGCGAGCCGCATGCTCGATCGACGCCCGGTACGCAACGCAACCGAAGGCTTGGCGTCGCCGGTCACCACCTCTTCGGCATGAACGACGGTGCATGCCGCCTTGAGCCGAGGCTTCGCGTCAAGCAGAGGTGCCAGTCGCTGCTCATCGCCGAACAGCAGGAAGCTGACCGACGGATAGCGAATGCGGGCGATGTCGGCGCCGTCGATGACCATCTGCGGCGCCTTGTCGCCGCCCATGGCGTCGAGCGCAATGGTCAGCCGCGCGTCCACGCCTGCCACTCCCGCACCTTCCGCCGCGGCCTATTGCCGATCAGGTGGTCTTGGCCTGAACGACGTCGCGGCCGTCGTAATACCCGCAGGCGCCGCACACATGGTGCGGGCGCTTGAGCTCGCCGCAATTGGGGCATTCGATATGGGCCGCTCCCTGCAATGCGTGGTGCGACCGGCGCATGTCGCGGCGCGACTTGGAAATCTTCTTCTTCGGAACTGCCATGGCTTCGATACTCCGTGACGCCCTCGCGCAGCAGCCTTCGGGATGTCGTGCGGCCTGCCGGAAGCGGCGCTTTACTTAAACAAAAACGCAACGATCCTCAAGTGCGGCCTGGCGGCTCGCCCGGCCGCAATTTCCGCAATACGGCGAACGGCGATGCTGGTGGCCCGACCACCGCATCGGGCGGCCCCGCAAGGCTGGCCCCGGCGCTGCGCGGATAAGGGTCGAGCGACAGCGCGAGTTGCTGGGCCACCGCCTCGCCGATATCGAGCACGCCGTCGGGCAGCGGCTCGGCGGCGCCCTCTTCCGCCGTCATGTCGAGCACAATTTCGCCGCCGGATGCATCCGGCTCGGCGTAATCTACGTCGAATTCCTCGTCGATCTCGGCGGCGACCGGCGCCAGCGTCACCACGCAGGTCTGGGTCGCGCGGGCCGTGAGACGACCGCGCAGCCGCAAGATGCGGCGACCCTGATGAATCCAGCCCAGCTCGACGCGCGCGGACAGCGCATTGAGGCCGGCCAAAGCGAACCGTCGCGCCAGGGCCGCGCACTCGCCAGGCGAGGCATCAATCGTAAATACGCGCCCTTCCTCACCTAAACTCTCAAGCTTGATCGGCCTTGAGAATTCCGGCTCAACGTGTTCATTTGTCATGATGAAATCTCATCACCCTGGGCGGAAATCTGAGGCCTCTATCGGCCAGAAATAACGGAATTATCAACTTGCAGCGCGGCCGTCGGCGACGCCGCAAAGCGAATCTGCCCGACCGCTAGATCGGCGAGCGCCTGGCCGGCAAGCAGGGCGACGTTGGCATGGATATAGCTGCATAGGCCGGTCAGGATGAACTCGGGAAGTGCGTCGCGGACGGCCAGTCCCCCGTACAGATTGCGGCGAAGCGCAGCCGCCAACGCCACAGCATCGCCGTCGAGGCCCGCTTCATAGGCGGCGATGCGGCCATAGAAGCCCTCGGCCATTGCCCGTACGCGGCGCCCGACGCCGAGATCGCCGGCGCCAATCTCGCGCAGACTGCGATCCATATCGGCAAACATGGTGTCGAACAGCTCCTGAGCCAAGCCGGCAGCCACCGCCCCCTCAGCCTTGAGCCGGTGGAGCACCAGGAAGACATGCAAGGCGATGGCGTCGAACCGCCCATCGACCGTGTCGGGCACCCGCCAGTCGGCGTAGATCTCCGGTCGGCTGGCTTGGGCGACGGCTGCAGCATAGAGCCGATCGGCCGCGACGTGGCCGCCGGCACCGTGAAGCAGACGAGTGAGTAGGGTCGACGGCATGGCGGGACCGATGATTGACAGAATAGCGAACCGGTGCGAAGTATTCGCTTCAGCATGACCCGCGCTGCGGGCGACTTCAATCGTTAACCAATCCGGAGCGGCCAAACGATGATTGCCGACCATCGTCGCCTCGTCTTCGGACTGACTGTCGCGCTGATCGGATCGTTGGGCGCCTGCGCGCCGACGATCGACACGCGTGGCTATGTCCCGAGCGCCGAAGCGTTCGACAAGATCCATACCGGCCAGCACGCGCGCGCCGATGTGCAGGAGATCCTGGGAACACCGTCGAGCATCGCACCGCTGACCGACGACGCGTGGTTTTATATCAGCCGAAAGACCAGCACGACCGCATTCTTCGAGCCCAGGGTGCTCGAACAGAACGTCGCCGTTGTCGAATTCGACGATAAGGGCATTGTGCGCGACATCCGCCGCTATACGTTGGAGGATGGCGTGGTCATCAACCCAGTGACCCGCAAGACGCCGGCGGTCGGCAAGGAATTGTCCTTCCTCGAGCAGATATTCGGCAATATCGGCCGGTTCAACACCAACACCAACAAGGGCCCTTAACAGGGCGCGCAATCACCCCGGCACCTACTCCGGTTGCCCGGCGACGACTCCTGCCCGCGATGCGCCGGCAGCGACTCAATGCGCCAGGATGGCGAGCATCAAGATGGCGACGATGTTGATGATCTTGATCATTGGATTCACCGCCGGACCGGCCGTGTCCTTGTAGGGATCGCCGACCGTGTCGCCGGTCACCGCGGCCTTGTGGGCGTCGGAGCCCTTTCCGCCATGGTGCCCGTCTTCGATGTATTTCTTCGCGTTGTCCCAGGCGCCGCCGCCGGAGGTCATCGAGATGGCGACGAACAAGCCGGTGACGATGGTGCCGAGCAGCATGGCGCCGAGGGCGGTAAAGGCCGCCGCGCGGCCACCGACAATCGCCACGACGATATAGAGCACGATCGGCGCCAGCACCGGCAGCAGCGACGGAATGATCATTTCCTTGATCGCAGCCTTCGTGAGGAGGTCGACCGCCCGGCTGTAATCGGGCTTCGCCGTCCCTTCCATGATCCCCTTGATCTCCTTGAACTGTCGCCGCACTTCGACGACCACCGCACCGGCGGCGCGGCCGACCGCGGTCATGCCCATGGCGCCGAACAGGTAGGGCAGCAGGCCGCCGATGAACAGACCGATCACCACGTAGGGATCCTGCAGCACGAACTGCACCTTGATATTCGGGAAGTAGTGCTTGAGGTCCTCGGTGTAGGCGGCGAACAGCACCAGTGCGGCCAGGCCGGCCGAGCCGATGGCATAGCCCTTGGTCACCGCCTTGGTGGTGTTGCCGACCGCGTCGAGCGCGTCGGTGTATTTGCGGATGTCGCGCGGCATCTCCGACATCTCGGCGATGCCGCCGGCGTTGTCGGTGACCGGCCCATAGGCGTCGAGCGCGATGATGAAGCCGGCCAGCGCCAGCATCGAGGTCGCGGCGATGGCGATGCCGAACAGGCCGGCGTTGATATGCGCGAAGACGATGGCGGCGCAGATGACGATGACCGGCAGCGCGGTCGCCTCCATCGACACCGCAAGCCCCTTGATGATGTTGGTGGCGTGGCCGGTGGTCGAGGCCTCGGCCACGCTCTGCACCGGGCGATAGTCGGTGCCCGTGTAGTATTCCGTGATCCATACGAGCAGTGCGGTGACGACGAGGCCGGTGAGCGCGCAGAGATAAAGGTTGAAGGCGGTGAACTTAAGGCCGGCGACCGCGTAGCCCGTGGCGAAGCCGAGATATTTCCACGTGAGCGCGCCGATCAACACCGCCGACACCACCCCGGTAACGACCAGACCGCGATAGAGCGCGGCCATGATCTTCTGGTCGCCGCCGAGCTTGACGAAGAACGTGCCGGCCACCGATGCCGCGATGCATACACCGCAGATCAGCAACGGGTAGAGCATCATCTGATACTGCGTAAAATCGCTGAAGAAGATCGCCGCCAGCAGCATCGTGGCGACGGCGGTGACGGCGTAGGTCTCGAACAAATCGGCCGCCATGCCGGCGCAGTCGCCGACATTGTCGCCGACGTTGTCGGCGATCACCGCCGGATTGCGCGGGTCATCCTCCGGGATGCCGGCCTCGATCTTGCCGACGAGATCGGCGCCGACATCGGCGCCCTTGGTGAAGATGCCGCCGCCCAACCGGGCGAAGATCGAGATGAGCGAGGCGCCGAACGACAGCGCGACGAGCGCCTCGAGCACCGAGCGCAGCGCCGCCGGATCCGCCGCCCCCTTCCAGGTCAGCAGCACGCCGTAATAGCCGGTAACGCCGAGGAGGCCGAGTCCGACGACCAGCAGCCCGGTGATGGCCCCCGACTTGAAGGCCACGTCGAGCGCCGGCTGGATGCCGTTGCGCGCCGCCTCGGCCGTGCGCACATTGGCGCGCACCGAGATGTTCATGCCGATATAGCCCGCCGCGCCCGACAGCACGGCACCGACGATAAAGCCGATCGCCACGTGCAAGCCGAGAGTTGCGCCGAGGATGATCGCGACGACGATTCCGGCCATGGCGATGGTGCGGTACTGGCGATCGAGATAGGCGCCCGCCCCTTCCTGAACGGCCGCGGCGATCGCCTGCATGCGCTCGTTGCCCGTGGGAGCGGCCATCACCTGGCGGAAGGCGTAGACGCCGTAGATCAGCGCCAACCCGCCGCACGCGATCACGAACCAATAGGCTAACGTCATCTGCGGGCCCCTTCGTCCTGGAGTTCTTGCTTCTTCATCATGGGAGACAGGCGGCCCGGAAACAGGCCGAAAAAGCGGGCGGAACATGCCAGAAGCGCCTGCCGAAGGCAAGCACAAGGGCCGCGGCCAGGGTCGATCGGATCACGCCGCGACGGGCCGCTTATGGCCTATCAACCACAGCGTCGCAACAGCGGCGGCAAGGAGCAACGGCAGCACGCCGATGTTAATCAGGTTCCAGCTGAACCAGTTAATGAGTGCGCCTGAAGACAGCGCGGCGCCGGCGACCAGCCCGAACATCAGAAAGTCGTTCGCCGCCTGGGTCTTCGCGCGCTCGGCCGGCCTGTACGCGCGGGTGAGCAGCGCGGTCGAGCCGACGAACATGAAATTCCATCCGACGCCGAGGAGGAAATTGGCAAGCCAGAACCGGCTGACCTCCGTGCCGCTGAGATTGACCGCGCCGCACAACGCCTCGAGTGCGGCGCCGACGAGGATCATGTGCGGCGCCCCGAAGCGATCGACCAGCCGCCCGCTGAAGAACGACGGCGCGAACATGCCGACGACGTGCCATTGGATGACGAAGGCGGCGGCTTCGAAGGGATGGCCGCAGGCCAGCATCGACAGCGGCGTCGCCTGCATGACGAGCGTCATCGTCGCGTAACCGGCGATCCCGGTGATGGCCGCGACGACGAAAGTCGGCTGGCGCATGATTTCGCCGAGCGGCCGCCCGCGCTCCTTCTGCTCGGCGGCGGTCAGGGTCGGAAGCTTCAGGAACTGCGTCATGATCAATGCCGCGGCGGCCACGGCGACCAGCGAAGCGAATGACCCGGCGAAGATCGCCGGCAGCAGCATATCCTTGGTGTGCGTCGCGAGTTCCGGTCCGATCGCCGCGGCAAGAACGCCCCCGGCTAGCACGTAGGACACGGCGCGTCCGCGCCGCTCCGGCGTCGTCGCCTCGGCGGCGGCGAAGCGGTAGAACGTGCCGAACCCGTTGTAGATGCCGGTTACCGCCGCACCGAGGCAGAACAGGGCAAACGACCCGTGCAGTACGGCGATGGTGGCGATCAGCGCGCCGGCAATGCCGAAGCCGGCGCCCACGCCGAATCCGGCGCGCCGGCCGAACCGGCGCATCAGATACGACGCCGGAAACGTCGTCAGCATCACCGCGAGCTGCTGCAGCGCCACCGGCAGCGTGGCGAGAGCTTTGTTACTCGCCAGCATCTGGCCGACAAGCGACGCCTCGGCGGCCATCGTCGAGGTGCCGATCATGAACAGCGCTTGGCAGAGGGAGAGGAGCGCGATGTTGCGGCTGGAGGAGGCGTGTGGCATGGGGCCGCACACCTAATCAGGTTCAAGCCCCGATCGCAAGTTCAAGACACGCTGCGCACAAAGCTGCGGTCGACCAGCACGTCGCGCACGATGTCGGGTCCGAGAATGCGCTGGCATGACGCGATCAGCCGTCGCTTGAGCGTGGCTGCGTCGATGCCTGACTCTGCCGCCCGCGGGGCGGTGGCCAGGGCATTCAAGTCGCTGACGAAGGCATTCGTCAGGCGCGGCATCAGCTCCCTGACCTTCACGTCGAACTTCTTGTCGGCGAGCTCCAGCAGGAAGACGAAGCCGAGATGGCGTTCCACGGTGCCGTTGCGGATGATCGGCACGATCAATGGATCCATGCGCAGGAAGTTCGAGCCTTCGGCTGCGGCAACCTTGCTCCCGGCCACAGCCGGCGGCGCGGCCGAGATGACGGCGACCGCGGCCAGTGCGGCAAGCAGGGTGCGCAATGCAATCCGCAGAACCATGGCAAGTTTCGAATGACGTGGACGGGAACCGGACCAAGCTACATCCGGTACGGTAAACGCCCGATGAACGAACGCGCGCGACCTCAGAAATGGGTCCAACCGCCGCGGGCCATCGTCCGCCGCCGTCCCGCGGCATCGATCAGGCCGACGCCGCGCCCGCCATGCATGTGGCCGATTCGCGTCAGGCGCAGCTCCAGCCGCCGGGCAAGCGCCGCAACTCTGCTCCGCGCCTCGGCCGAAACCGTAAACAGGATTTCGTAGTCGTCGCCGCCGGTCAGTACGCGCTCGAGCAGCGCCGGCTTCCGCGCCAGCACTGCGGCCGCGGCCGGCGACAGCGGCACGCGCGCCAGCTCGATCGTCGCGCCGAGGCGCGAAGACTCGCAGATATGGCCGAGATCGGCGATCAATCCGTCGGATACGTCGAGCGCCGCGCTGGCGAAGCCAAGCAGATAGCCGCCGAGCGCGACGCGCGGCTGCGGCAGTCGGTAGCGGTCCAGCAGGAATCCGGCGTGGCGGCGATCGGCGAATTTCAGTTTTCCGGTGGCGACGAGCAGGCCGAGCGCGCCGTCGCCGATCGTCCCGGAGACATATATCTCGTCGCCCGGTCGTGCGCCCGATCGCCGCGGCATCTTGCCGCGGGGCACCTCGCCCAGCACGGTGATGGCCAGAGTGAGCGGCCCCGGTGTCGACGACATGTCGCCGCCGATCAGCGCTATGCCGAACTCCGCCTGGTCCTTGGCCAAGCCGCGGGCGAAGGCGGCAATCCACCGATCATCGATGCGGCGGGGCAGAATCGCGTCAAGCAGATACCAGCGGGGCCGCGCACCATTCGCGGCAAGATCGGAGACGTTGACCCGCAGCGCCTTGCGCGCCACGAGCTCGGGCGGATCGCCGGCAAGGAAATGCACCGATTCGACGACGGCATCGGTCTTGACGACCAGCTCCGTGCCCGGCGTCGGCGCAATCAACGCGACGTCGTCGGTGAGGCCGAGCGCCGGCGCCGCTCCCCGCGCCAGCGGCGCAAAGTAGCGGGCGATGATCTGGAACTCACCGGACCGGCGCGGCTTCTTTGGCATGCGATTCGCCGTCCGCCGGTGCTGGCCGCAGCTCATCCGGCCGCAGCGTCCGCCCGATCCGATCGAGCACGGAGTTGACGAACGCCGCCTCCTTCTCGCCTGAGAACAGCCGTGCGATGTCGACATACTCGGTAATGATGACGCGCGCCGGCACGTTGGCGCGGGCGATAAGTTCGTAGATGCCGGCCCGCAGCGCGGCATGCAGAACGACTTCGATCCGTTCGAGCGTCCAACCTTGCGCCAGGGCGGGCTTGAGCAGCGTGTCGATCCGCTCGCGCTGCCGCCACGCCCCCTCGACCAGCTCGGCGAACATCGCCGGGTCCGCCTCGCGGGCCAGGCTCCTCTTATCCGCCGTCGCCTCCATGCGAAACTTCACAAACTCTTCAATGACGGCCGGCGGCGCCGCGCCCGTCAGCTCGATCTGGTAGAGGGCCTGCACGGCCGCGAAACGCCCGGCGCGACGCTTGGTGGGCCGAGCCGATGTCGCGCGCCGCGTCATCGCGGATACATCCGGAAGCGGCGTTTGAGGTCGATCATGGCGAGACACGCCTCGGCCGCGACCCGGCCCTTGTTGCCGCGAGCAACCTTGGCGCGCTCCCACGCCTGCTCTTCGTTTTCCACTGTAAGGATGCCGTAGCCCAGCGCCAGCGAGTAGGCCAAGGCAAGTTCCTGCAGACCCCGCGCGCTTTCCTGGCAGATATGGTCGTAGTGGCTGGTTTCACCGCGGATGACGCAACCGAGAGCGACATAACCATCGAAGCGGCGACGCGCGGAAAAGAAGTCCATCGAGCGGATGGCATAGCGGATCGCCGCCGGAATCTCGAAGGCACCGGGAACGGTGAACTTCTCGTATGTCGCTCGTGCCTTGTCGAGCGCCGCGGTGGCGCCGCGCATGAGTTCGTCGGCGATCGGCGGATAGAACCGCGCCTCGACAATCATGATATGTGGGCTGTCGGCCATCGCTGCGGCTCCTTCGCGCGCTCACCGCGCCCCGCCGCTCACGCGCCGGGCAACGGTGGGATCGCGCGCTGTTCCACGACCCGGAGCCCGAAACCGTCGAGCCCGACGATAGTGCGCCGCGTGTTGGACAGCAGAATCATATCGCGCACACCGAGATCAAGCAAAATCTGCGCGCCGACGCCATAGTCGCGCAATTCGACCTTGGCCGGCGCCTCCTTGGCGCGGGCCCAGCCCTGCTCCGACAGGAAGTCGCCGAGGGCGGCGGCCGGAGCCGCCGTCACGCTTTGGCGGCGGCGCACGCGATCGGACAGGCTGGTCGGGCGCGGCTCGCGGATCAAGACGACGACGCCGCGGCCGGCCTCGCCGATCATCCGCATCGCCGCGTGCAGCACCTCGCCGCGGCCGACCGAGCGGTCGCCGAGCACGTCGTCGAGCACGTTCAGCGCGTGCATGCGCACCAGCACCGGGCCGGGCGCGGCGAGGTCACCCTTGACCAGGGCGATGTGCTCGGCATAGGCCGACTTGTTGGCATAGACGAGCATGCGGAAACTCCCGCCGAAGCGGCTGTCGAGCACGGTCTCCAGCGTCTGCTCGACCAGACGGTCGTGGCGGCAGCGATAGGCGATGAGATCGGCGATGGTGGCGACCTTGAGGGCGTGGAACTGCGCGAACTTGATGAGATCCTGCAGCCGCGCCATGCTGCCGTCATCGTTCATGATCTCGCAGATCACGCCGGCGGGCAGCAGGCCCGCCAGGCGCGCGACGTCGACCGCCGCCTCGGTGTGCCCCGCCCGCTCCAAGACGCCGCCATCGCGCGCAACCAGCGGAAAAACGTGACCGGGCGTTGCAATGTCGCCGCGGCCCTTGGTCGGATCGATGGCGACGGCAACCGTACGCGCCCGGTCGGAGGCGGAGATGCCGGTGGTCACGCCCTCGCGCGCCTCGATCGACACGGTGAAGGCAGTCTGGTGGCGCGTGAGATTCTCGCGCGCCATCAACGGCAGGCCCAGTTGCTCCACGCGCTGGCGCGTCAGCGACAGGCAGACGAGGCCGCGGCCGTGCTTGGCCATGAAGTTGATCGCCTCCGGCGTCGCCATCTGCGCCGGGATGACGAGGTCGCCTTCATTCTCCCGCTCCTCGTCGTCCACCAGGATGAACATCCGCCCGTTGCGGGCGTCTTCGATCACCTCTTCGATCGACGACAGATAGCGTCTTTCGACCAGCGCCAAGCCCGGTTTATCCACCATCGCTGGCTCCTTGCCCTAGCTCGCATCCTTCATTCGCGCAACATAGCGCGCGAGCACGTCGACTTCCAGGTTCACGCGCGCGCCCGGTGCCGCCGCGCCGAACGTGGTCTGCGCCTGCGTATGGAGGATGATGTTGATGCCGAATCGCGCGCTTCCGGACGCGGTGTCCTCCACTTCGTTGACGGTGAGCGACACGCCATCGAGGGCGACCGAACCCTTGGGCGCGATGTAGCGGCCGAGCGCCGCCGCGGTCTCGAGCACGAGGCGCAGGCTGCCGCCCTCCGGCTGGCGAGCGACGATCCGCGCGACCCCGTCGACATGGCCGCTCACCAAATGGCCGCCCAGTTCGTCGCCGAGGCGCAGCGCCCGCTCGAGATTGACGCGCGTGCCGGCCTGCCAGGCGCCGAGCGTCGTCCGCGCCAGGGTCTCGGCCGAGGCCTCGACCGCGAACCAACCGGGTCCCCTATCGACCACCGTGAGGCAGGCGCCGGAGCAGCAGATCGAGGCACCGAGCGCGATATCCGCCGTGTCATACCCCGTCTCGATGACGAGGCGCATGTCGCTGCCGGCGGCCGCCGGCTGCAGCGCGCGCACGCAGCCTATGTCGGTGATGATTCCCGTGAACATGCACTTCGCTCCGGTCGATGTGCTGCCGTCTAGTCGAGACTTTTATTCCGTGTACGGATAGAATTAGACTGGTCGGGCTGACCTGGCAAGCCGCCGCGGCGAGCGGTCATGCCGCGCCATTCGCATCGTCGTCGGGCCGGGCCGCATAGGTCTCGACGATGTCGTCGCCGCACGGCGCGACGCCGGTGCGGACGAAGCGCGGCGCCGCATCGAGTGAGGCGACGCCGAAGGCGGCGGCGACCGGCACGCCGTCGCCGCCGATGAGACGCGCGGCGCGGAACCAGACGATGCGGTCGACCAGCCGTGCACGCAGCAGCGAGGCCGTGAGCGCGCCGCCCCCCTCGACGAGGACGCGAGTAAGCCCCCGCGCGCCGAGCGCGGCGAAAGCCGCCGCCATATCCGGCTGCTCGCCGACACCGGCAGCGACGGCGATCAGCTCGACGCCGCATGCGGCATAGGCGTCGCTGCGGATGCGGTCGCCGCCCGCCAGCGTGATCAGCCAGGTCGGCAGCGAACCGGCGCTCGCCACCAATCTGTTGGTCAGCGGCAGACGCAGACGGCTGTCGACGACGATGCGTACGGGCTTACGATCGGCGAGGCCCGGCAGCCGACAGGTCAGCTCCGGATCATCAGCCACGGCCGTGCCGATGCCGATCATCACCGCGTCGTGGCTCGCGCGCAGGGCATGGGCGGCGGCGCGCGCGCGTTCGCCGGTGATCCACCGGCTCTCGCCGCCATGCGTGGCGATGCGGCCGTCGAGCGTCGTTGCCGTCTTCAGCGTGACGAGCGGCCGGCCGGCGCGCACGCGCGTCAGGAAGCCGGCATTGAGCTCGGCCGCCTCCGCGGCGAGCGGGCCGACCTCGACGTCCATGCCCGCAGCGCGCAGCCGCGCGAAGCCACGCCCCGATACGCGCGGATCGGGATCTTCCAGCGCCGCCACGACGCGGCCGACCCGCGCGGCAATCAGCGCGTCGGCGCAGGGCGGCGTCCGGCCGTGGTGGCTGCAGGGCTCGAGCGTGACATAGGCAGTTGCGCCGGTGGCGGCGGCGCCGGCGCGGGCCAGCGCCTCGGTCTCCGCGTGCGGGCGGCCGCCCGGCTGCGTCCAGCCGCGGCCGACCACGCGCCCGTCGCGGACGACAACGCAGCCGACCGCCGGATTGGGCCAGACGCGCCCCAGACCACGCCGCGCCAGGCTGAGCGCGGCCTGCATGTGGGCCGTATCGGGCGCGTCAGTCCTTGTCGCCACTCAGCTTGCCGACGAAGTCTTCGAAGTCCTTGGCCTCGCGAAAATTGCGATAGACCGAAGCGAAACGCACATAGGCCACGGGATCCAGCGAGGCCAGGGCGTCCATCACCATCTCGCCGACCACCGCGGACGGTATCTCGCTCTCGCCGAGGCTCTCCAGGCGCCGCACGATGCCGCTGACGACCCGCTCGACGCGCTCGGCGTCGACCGGCCGCTTGCGGATGGCAATCTGAATCGAGCGGACGAGCTTGTCACGGTCGAACGGCTCCTTGACGTTGTTCTTCTTGACGACGGTGAGCTCGCGCAGCTGCACACGTTCGAACGTGGTGAAGCGCGAGCCGCAAGCCGGGCAGAAGCGACGCCGGCGGATCGCCGCGTTATCCTCCGTCGGCCGTGAATCCTTGACCTGCGTATCGTCGTGACCGCAAAACGGACACCGCATGCTTCCTCCCCCGCCTTCTCGGCTCGCCGTTATGCGTCGCGATAGATCGGAAAGCGCCGGCACAGCTCCCGAACCTTGGCATGCACTTCACCCTCGCCGCGCGCGTTGTCTTGCGCGTTCGCGGCCAGTCCGTCGAGCACGTCGCTGATCAACGTTCCGACCTCGCGGAACTCGGCGGCGCCGAATCCGCGCGTCGTGCCGGCCGGCGTGCCGAGGCGAATGCCGGAGGTGACGGTCGGCTTTTCGGGATCGAACGGTATGCCGTTCTTGTTGCAGGTGACGCCGGCGCGCTCGAGGCTCGCCTCGGCGGCCTTGCCGGTGAGCTTCTTCGGCCGCAGATCGACCAGCATCAGATGCGTATCGGTGCCGCCGGAGACGATGTCGAGACCGCGCGCGGCGAGCGTCGCGGCCAGCGTCCGCGCGTTGTCGACCACGGCACGCGCATAGGTGCGGAATTCCGGCCGCAAGGCCTCGGCGAACGACACCGCCTTGGCCGCGATCGCATGCATCAGCGGCCCGCCCTGCAGGCCGGGGAATACGGCGGAATTGATCTTCTTGCCGAGCTCCGCGTCGGCCGAGAGAATCATGCCGCCGCGTGGGCCCCGCAGCGTCTTGTGCGTGGTCGTCGTCACGACATGCGCATGCGGCAGCGGGCTGGGATGCGCGCCGCCGGCGACCAGACCGGCGAAATGCGCCATATCGACCATCAGGAACGCGCCGACGGCATCGGCGATGGCGCGGAACCTGGCGAAATCGATGACGCGCGGATAGGCCGAGCCGCCGGCGATGATGAGTTTCGGCTTGTGCTCCTTGGCCAAACGCTCGACCTCGTCGTAGTCGATGCGCGCATCGACGCGGCGCACGCCGTACTGAACCGCCTTGAACCACTTGCCTGACAGGTTGGGTGCCGCGCCGTGGGTGAGATGGCCGCCGGCCGCCAATGACATGCCGAGGATGGTGTCGCCCGGCCTGATCAGCGCCATGAACGCGGCCTGGTTCGCCTGCGCGCCGGAATGCGGCTGCACGTTGGCGAAGGCGCAATCGAACAGCTTCGTCGCGCGGTCGATCGCCAGTTGCTCCGCGACGTCGACGTACTCGCAGCCGCCGTAATAGCGGCGGCCGGGATAGCCCTCGGCGTACTTGTTGGTGAGGACCGAGCCCTGCGCCTCGAGTACCGCGCGCGAGACGATATTCTCCGAGGCGATCAGCTCGATCTGTTCCTGCTGGCGGGCCAGCTCGTGGCGGATGCTCTTGTAGATTTCCGGGTCGCTTTCGGCAAGATCGGCGCCGAAAAAGCTGTCGTTGAGCGAGTCATGAAGCGGAGCCCGAGCGAGCGTCATGCGAAATCAGTCCTCTCTAGTTGGCGTGGCGATGCGTCGTCAGCCGAGTTTGGCGACCCGCCGCACATGGCGGCCGCCTTCGAACGGCGTGTCGAGAAAGGCGCGCAGGCAATCGCGGGCCACCTCGATGCCGAGCAGGCGGCCGCCGAGCGCCAGCACGTTGGCGTCGTTGTGCTGACGGGCGAGCCGCGCGGTCGTCGTGTCGTGGCACGGCGCGGCGCGGATGCCGGGATGGCGATTGGCAGCGATCGAGATGCCGATGCCCGTGCCGCAGATCAGCACGCCGCGGCGCGCACGCCCGTCCTTGACCGC
>JACQDQ010000251.1 GCA_016201015.1 Pseudomonadota bacterium
CGCCGCCGTCGAGCCACCAGGCGTCGACGCCGGCGCGAGCCAGATCGCCATGCTGCCGCCACCACCATTCGCGCGCCTCCAGCCGCGAGAAATCCAGGTGCCGCTGGCCCTCGCGGTAATTTGCCGCCGTGCCGATCGAGGTCAGATTCGGATATCCCGAGTCCAGCACATATTGCTTCGCCTTCGCCTCGGCGAAGAGCGGCGACTTCTCGTGCAGCACCGGATATTCGTGGGTGATGACGTGAAAATGCTGGGCGCGCAGCTCGCCGAAAAACCTGGCCGGCTGCGGAATCAGGCTCGGCTCGCACTCAAGATGGCCGACGGCACGATTCCAGCCGCGCGCCTCGCCATACGTGGAGAGGAAGATGAGGCCATCGCAGGGAAGCCGCTTCTCGCGGAGCGTCTTCGGCAACTGCTCCAGCTCGGCACTGCTGTCGAAATGCCGCGTCGACTGCAGATAGCCCAACGCCCAGCGCGGCGGCAGCGGCGCGCGGCCCAACAGCGCCGCGGCCTCGGCCAACGTGTCGCGCATATTGTCGCCACCGAGATAGTAGAGATCGAGCGGCCCCTCCTCGCATCCGTAGTCGAGCCAGTCATAGCCGTTGGAATCCCCGGGGCCGACAAGGGCCGGGCCGGTGTTGTCGAAGAACAAGCCGAAGCCTTGATACGACAACAGCAGCGGAATAGGTATCTCGGCGCCCTGCCCGTTATTGATGTGGCAGTTCCAGATGTGGCGCGTGACGCCGAGCCGATCGAGCGGCTGGCCGCCCTCGCCGAGGCCGTAGAAATGCTGCTGGCTGGGCATCAGGAAACGCAGCTTCACGCCCGATTGAACGCTGACATCGCCAAGGGCGAGCTGCAGCCGCGGCGCGCCTGCGCGGTCGCACAGCGTCAGGCGCTGCGGATCGCCCGCCAGCCGCACGACGAGACCGCCGCTGTCGATCGACAATGGCGGCCCCTTGTCGATCTTGAGCGGCAACGGCGGCCATTTATGCTCCGGCACAAAGGACGATTCCGGCCCCCGGCCGGCGGCGCCGAAGCGCAGCCGCAAGATACGCGGGCTGCACACGGCGATGCTCAGCGGGAATGGCGTCGCGGAAAAGACGAGGGTCGAATCGGCAGGCTTGGTGAACGAGAACTCTTTTGTGCTGGTCACGCTTCGGCTCCGAATAGTGAGTCAGTTCGAATCATGCATTGAGAGACTTGCGGCTGTCGGCCACGACCGCGGTCATGGCGGCGTCGGCGGGCCATCGCGCCCGTCGCGCGCGCGGCCCGTTTGGCGCCGCTGCACGCCGAGATAGAGGCGGACAACCTCCTCGTCGTTGAGCAGGTCCTGTCCGCGACCTTGCAGCCGGTTGCGCCCTTGTTCGAGGACATAGCCATAATCGGCCATGGCGAGGCATTGGCGGGCCTTCTGCTCGACCATCAGGATCGACACGCCGGTGGCGTTGATCGCTTTGACCTTGGCGAAGACTTCCTCCAGCACCGCCGGCGCCAGGCCGGCCGACGGCTCGTCGAGGATGAGGAGCTTTGGATCCGACATCAGCGCGCGCGCCACCCCGAGCATCTGGCGCTGGCCGCCCGACAGCGCCGCCGCGCGCTTGTGCAGCATCGCGCGCAGCAAGGGCAGCGCATGCAGCACCTTCTCCATCTGCGCGGCGAACCGCTCGCGCGCCGGCAGTGCGCCGATCTCCAGGTTCTCGAGCACCGACATATCCGGGAATACATTAGCGAGCTGCGGCACCATGTTGACGCCGAGCGCGGTGATCCGGTTCGGCCTGAGCCCGGTGAGGTCGTGGCTGCCGCCCGCTTCGTCGAGCAGCATCACGTTACCATGCCGCGCCGGCACAAGGCCGTAGATCGTCTTGAGCAGCGTCGATTTGCCCGAGCCGTTCGGCCCGATCACGGCGACGATCGAGCCGCGCATTACGTCGATCGACACGCCGTGAAGCACGTCCTCGTCGCCGTAGCCGGCACGCAGATCGCGAACGGTGAGGACAAGATCGCTCACGCTGGCCGCCCGCGCTGTGATTCGTCGGCATGCCCTTGCCGCCCCAGATAGGCCTCGATCACGCGCTCGTCGCGTTGGATAGCGTCGGGCGGCCCCTCGGCGATGACACGCCCCTCGTCCATCACGATCACACGGTCGCTGATCGACATGACGACATCCATGTCATGCTCGATCACGCAGACGGTCGCGCCATGGCGCTGGCGAAGCTGCTGGATATGGTCGAGGAGCTGCTGCGCCAGCACCGGCGCCACCCCCGCCATCGGCTCGTCGAGCAGGATCATGCGCGGCGCGACCATCAGGGCGCGGCCGAGTTCCAGCAGCTTACGCTGCCCGCCCGACAAGGTCCCGGCATAGTCATCGGCCAGATGCCGCAGGCGGACGAGATCGAGCAGCTCCAGCGCGCGTGCGTGAACCTCGCTTTCCCGCCGCGCGACTCGGCGCGGCGCGATCAGATTCATGCCGAGCCGCTCGCCGGGCTGGTCCTTCGCCGCGAGCAGCATGTTTTCAAGCACGCTCATGCGGGTCAGCACGCGCGCGGTCTGGAAGGCGCGGACCAGACCGGCCCGCGCGACCACGTCGCCGCGCGCGCCATCGATGCGCCGCCCGGCAAAACGGATGGTGCCGCAATCCGGCCGCATGAATCCCGAGATGAGGTTGAACATGGTCGTCTTGCCGGCGCCGTTCGGCCCGATCAGCGCGGTTATGACTCCTTCCGTGACGCCGAAGCTGGCGTCGTCGACCGCGGCGACACCGCCGAAATGCTTGCTCACGCCATCGACTTCGAGCAGCAAGGGGGTCACTTCTCCAGCAGGAGTTCGCGGCGGTTGCCAAGCATGCCTTGCGGCCGCACCGCCATGAACAGCACGAGCAGAAAACCGACCAGAAACAGCCGCAAAAAGGCGCGCGATCCCGAATCGATCAGCGACAGCGGAAAGAAATTCAGGAACCGCGTGCCGGCATAGAGCAGGCTGAACACGACGGCGCCGACCGGGATCGCCCATAGGCGGTTCATGCCGCCGAGAATGAGAATTAGATAGGCGTAGAAGGTGAGCGTCGGCTGATAGTCGTCGGGGCTGAACACGCCGATCTGCAGGGCCAGCAGCAGCCCCGCCGCCGCACCGAGCACGGCGCCGAGCATCAGCGCCTGCAGTTTGAAGGCGAAGACATTCTTGCCGACCGCCGTCACCGCCATCTCGTCCTCGCGGATGCCCTTGAGGACGCGGCCCCAGGGCGAACGCTCGAGCCGCCGGAACAGGACGATGAGCACCAACACGATACTCCACACCATGAGCGCCATCGTCAGGTCGCGATTGGCCGCCGCCCCGATCACCGCTGACAAAGCGGTGGTCAGCTCGTCGAGCGAACGCTGCCAGCCGCCGTTATAAAGCGCGATCTGGCCGGGCCCCAACAACCCGATCGAGCCGATCGGACCGCCGGTCAAATCGGGCAGATTCATCGCCAGATAGCGGACGATCTCGCCGCCGGCCACCGTCGCGATGGCGAGGTAGTCGGCGCGCAAGCGCAGCGACGGTATGCCCAGGATCAACGCCAGAACGATCGCCGCCGCAATGCCGGCCATGGATGCCACAGGCAAGGACACGGAGTAGCGGACGACCAGGATCGCCATCGTGTAGGCGCCGATTGCCATGAAGGCGACGTGGCCAAAATTCGGCAACCCGGCCATCGAGAATTGCACATAGAGGCCGAGCGCGAAGATCGCGTAGATGCCCGCGGTGCTGGCGACAAACGTCCAGAATGCCAGGTTGAGGAAATCCATCAGAAGACTCTGGCGCGGCCGAACAGCCCCTGCGGCCGGTACAGCAGCAGGCCGATCAGCACGGCGAAGGCCAGCACCGGCTTGAAGCGGGCCTCGAGGCCGCCGGCGAAGCCGCTCCAGGTCGACAGCTCCATGGCGAGGCCGAGCACGATGCCGGCCATCAGGGCGCCGTAGGCGCTGCCGATGCCGCCGAGCACCACCGTGGTGAAGATCAGAAAGAGAACTTGAAATCCGAGATTGGGATCGAACGTGCCCTGCACCACCGCGAACATCGTGCCGCCGAGTCCGGCTAGGGCGCCGGCGAGCAGCCAGACATAGGTGCCAATCCGCTCGACATCGATGCCGGAAATCGCCGCGAGATCGCGGTTATCCGCGACCGCCCGCATGGCCTTGCCGATCGGCGTGCGCGCCAGCAGCAACGCCACCGCCGGTGCGACGACGATCGTGATGGCGATGGCCACCGCCTGCCCCGGCGAGATGCGGACGAGCGTCAGGTCGTAAACCGCCGTCTGATCGATCTCGAATTGCCGGGTTTGCGGACCGACGACCATGAAGATGACGTCGCGCAGCATCAGGCCGATGCCGACGGTGATCAGCGACGTCGCCACCAGGCCGCGCCCGCGCAACGGCCGCAGCACGCCGAAATGGATGGCAACCGCCAGGATCGCGGTGGCGGCCATCGCGCCGGCAGTCGCCACCACCAGGTTCTGTCCGTAAGTCGCGTTGAGCAGCAGGCCGGCATAGGCGGCGAAGGTCAGATATTCGCCATGGGCGAAGTTGGCGATGCGCTGGATGCCGAACACCAGGGACGCCCCGACCCCGGTGAGCGCCAGGATGGTGCCGGTGATCAGGCCGTTGATCGTCAATTGGGCGAACTGCTCGAGCATCGCTTTGCCGCGATTGTCAGATTCTGTCGGAGCGGGCAGCGACGGAGCGCCAATCCGCGGCGTCGCCGCGGCGACCAGGCGGAGCCGCCCCTGGCTCCGCCCGACGCTGTGTTGCCGAGACTACGGCTTGAAGCCGATCGTCTTCACCACCTTCGCATTGCCGTCGGCATCGGCCTGCCAGATGTCGTAGGCAAGCGCGCTGACGCGGCCGTTCGCCGTGAAGTTCATCGGGCCGGTGGCGCCGTTGAAATGGATCTTTTGCCCGGCCTGGATCGCCTTGATCGCCTGGTCGAGCTGTTGGAACGTGTACGTCGTGCCGGGGTCGTTGGTCACGGCCACGACATGCTCGCTGATCTTGGCTGGGTCCGCCGATTTGGCCTCGAGCGCCGCCAGGAACGCGACGAACACGCTGTCGAAGGCCTCTGAGAGGAATGCCTGGAAATTGACGCCTTTCTTCGCCTTCTGCTCGAACAATGCCTTGAAGGCCGGGAAGGACGCCCCGGACGAAGCGTTGGCAATCGTCGCGCGCATCCCTGGATAGTTCTTGCTGCCGCGGCTCTGGCAATCGTTCAAGGTGTCGGAGCCGAAGCTTTTCGCCGAATCCCATTTGCCGGAGCGGCTCAGCGGCAGCGCAAGCTTGGCAAAGGTCTGGCAGAAATCGACGAACAGCCAGCCATCCGGGCTGCCTTGGACCGTCTCCTGCGCCTCGCTGTCGAGCGTCGGCTGCTGATGGTTATAGATGATGAATTTCGGGATGGTGCCGCCGGCGGCGGTCCATGCCTCCTTGAATACCGCCGACAGGTTATTGCCATAGGCGTCGTTGCGCGCCGCGACGTTGACCTTGGCATTCTTGCCCAAGGCGTCGCCGATCACTTGCGCCAGGACCCGACCCTGGATGTCGTCCGCCGCTACCGGCTGCCAGATGAACGGCGTCGGACCCGTATTCAGCTTGGACAGCGCCGGGCTGGTACCGCCGGTGAACATCAGGACCTTGTTGGGGATGGCCACCGCCGTCGCCACCGCGCTCGTCACCGAGCTGTAGAAGTCGCCGATGATGACGTTGACCTTGTCAATTTGGACGAGCTTCTGCGCCGCCTCGACGCCGGCCTGCGGGCTGCCCTGGCTGTCCTGGGAATCGGCCAGCGTGACTTTGAGATCCGGGAGGTTCATGGCTTTCAGCGTCGCGGCGAGATAGTCGACCGCGAGCTTCGCCGACTCGTTCCAGCCCTGCCCGGAAGGCGCCGGATCCCCGGTCAGTCCCGCCAGAATTCCATATTTCAGGGTGAACGACACATTCTCCGCCGCCGCAGCCTGTGGTCCGCCGAAGATCAGGCTTCCGACCGCCAGGAATCCGGCGCCCAGCCAAGCATGCTTGCGCATTTTATTTCTCCTCCCCTCTCCAAGTGACAACCGAATCAAACGATTCGCCGCGCGTGTGGCGCACACCAAATCGTGCGGCCAAGGGAACATATCTTATGCGGTAGGCGCCTCGGTCATCGCGTTGTTAATATTTGGGTATTACTGGGCAAGCCGGTCGCGACCTCAGCCCTGCCGATGATTATTATTTTCATCCTAGTTTTCTGTGCCGCGGGCGTCAATCCACCCGGGTCAATGTCGCCCGGAACAATGGGCGCCTGCTTAAAGCTGCGGAATCGCCACTCCGCTCCGCGTCAACTCGGCGATCAGCGCCGCTTTGAGCCGGCCGAGCCCGGCCTCGTCGGCTGCCTCGCAGCGGGCGACGAGGACGTCCTGGGTATTCGAAGCACGCAGCAGCCACCAACCGTCCGGCGTCTGCACCCGGACGCCGTCGATCGTCTTCATCTTCGCCTTCGCCTGCTTCAGTCGCGCCCTGACCTCGTCGACCACCGCGAATTTGCGCTCCTCGGGGCACTGGAAGCGCAGCTCGGGCGTGTTGACCGGTTGCGGCAATTCATCGCGCAGCTCGGCCAGGCTCTGGCCCAAACTGCGCACCCGCTGCAGCAACTTCACGGCGACGTAGAGCGCGTCGTCGAAGCCGTATTGCGACCTGTAGAAAATGTGCCCGCTCATTTCGCCCGAGAACGGCGAGTCGACTTCCTTCATCTTCGCCTTGATCAGCGAGTGACCGGTCTTCCACATGAGCGGCCGGCCGCCCATGCGGGCGACCTCGTCGAAGAACACCTGGCTCGCCTTGACATCGGCGATGATGATCGGCCGGCGCCCTCGACTGATCAGCGGGCGCGCGAGGATGACCATGAGCTGATCGGCCCACAGAATCCGCGCCTTGCTGTCGACCACGCCGATGCGGTCGCCATCGCCGTCGAAGGCGATGCCGAGATCGCAGCCGTTCTTGAGCACGGTCGCGCGCAGCTGTTCGAGATTCTTCTCCACGGTCGGATCGGGATGGTGGTTGGGGAACAGTCCGTCGATCTCGGCATTGAGCAGGAAATGGCGCCCCGGCAGCCGCTTGCAGAGCCGCGCCATCGCCTCGCCGGCCGCGCCGTTGCCGGCGTCCCACGCCACACGCAGCATCCGCTTGGCGCCGCCGGCGGCAAACGTGCGATACAGCCGCTCGACATAGGCCGGCAGGAAATCGACGTGCTCGACGCGCCCGCGCCCGACGGCGTAGCGTCCGGCAGCGGCGATGCGGCCGAGCTGCTGGATCACCGCGCCATAGACCGGTCCGCCGTCGAGCAGCATCTTGAAACCGTTGTAGTCGGGCGGATTGTGCGAGCCGGTGATCATGATCCCGGCCTTGGCGCGCAGCTTGCGGACCGAATAGTAGAGCATCGGCGTCGGCCCGCGGCCGACATCGATCACCGTGTGGCCGCACGCCGCCAGCGCGTCGCGGACCGCGGCGGCGAAGCCGGGCGACGACAGGCGCCCGTCATAGCCGACGCAGACGCGCCGGCCGCCGCGCTGCGCCACATATGTGCCGAAGGCGCGCCCGATCGCCGCCGCGTCGCGCTCCGACAGTGTCTTGCAGACCACGCCGCGCACGTCGTACTCGCGCAGGACGGTCGGATCGAAGCGATGCGCCTCGCTCATGGCGCGCGCCTTCCCGCCGAGGCCGGCCGGCCGACGCAGACGTAGCGGAATCCCGCCGCCGTCATTTCGGCCGGCGAGTAGACGTTGCGCAGGTCGACGACGATCGGCGCCTTGAGCAACGACTTCATGCGCGCGAGGTCGAGGGCGCGAAACTCGTTCCACTCGGTGATGATGGCGACGGCATCGGCGCCCGTCATCGTTGCATAGGCGCTGTCGCACATTTCGACATCGCGCAAGAGCTGCCGCGCCTCGCCCATGCCTTCGGGATCATAGGCGCGCACGCGCGCGCCGGCCGCCTGCAGCGCCGGCACGATGTCGAGGCTGGGCGATTCGCGCATGTCGTCGGTGTTCGGCTTGAAGGTAAGGCCGAGCACGGCGATCGTCTTGCCCTTCACGCTGCCGCCGCAGGCGGCGATGATCTTCGCCGCCATGTTGCGCTTGCGCGCCGTGTTGACCGCCGCGACGGTCTCGACCAGCTTGAGCGGCGCGCCCGATTCCTGGGCGGTGCGCACGAGGGCGACCGTGTCCTTGGGAAAGCATGAGCCGCCATAGCCCGGCCCGGCGTGCAGGAACTTGCGGCCGATGCGGCCATCGAGGCCGATGCCGCGCGCCACGTCGTGGACGTCGGCTCCCACCTTCTCGCACAGATCGGCGATCTCGTTGATGAAGGTGATCTTCATCGCCAGGAAGCTGTTCGCCGCGTACTTGGTCAGCTCGGCCGTCTCAATCGAGGTAAAGACGATCGGCGTCTCGATCAGATAGAGCGGTCGATAGACAGCGCGCATGACGGCGCGCGCGCGCTCGGTCTCGGTGCCGATCACCAGCCGGTCCGGCCGCATGAAGTCGTTGATCGCCGAGCCTTCGCGCAGGAACTCCGGATTCGAGACGACGTCGAACTGGGCATCGGGCCGGACCGCGCGGATGCGCCGCGCCACCTCGCGGCCGGTGCCCACCGGCACGGTCGATTTGGTGGCGACGACGATGTAGCCGTTGAGGGTGCGGGCGATCTCCTCCGCCGCGGCGAAGACATAGGTCAGGTCGGCGTGGCCGTCGCCGCGGCGCGACGGCGTGCCGACGGCAATGAACGCGGCGTCGGCGCCGGTGACGGCGGCCTTAAGATCGGACGTGAAGGACAGCCGCTTCGCCTCGACGTTGTTCTTGACCAGCGCCTCAAGCCCCGGCTCGAAGATCGGGATGCCACCGGCCTTGAGGCGGGCGATCTTGCTCTCATCCTTGTCGACGCAGACGACGTCGATGCCGAACTCCGAGAAACAGGCGCCGGAGACGAGCCCGACATAGCCGGTTCCGATCATCGCGATCCGCATCGGACCTCTCTTGTCGCAGCGTTCAGGGGATCGCCGGCGCGCCGCCGATTACACGTACTGGCGCAGGATGTCGCGGACATCCGTGCCGATATCCTCGCGCGCCAGCGCGAACGCGATATTGGCCTCGAAGAAGCCGATCTTGTCGCCGCAATCGAAGCGCTTTCCTTCGAAGCGATAGCCGTGGAACGGGCTGCCGCCGATCAGCGGGATGAGCGCATCGGTGAGCTGCACTTCCCCGCCGGCGCCGACGTTCTTCTTGCCGAGGTAATCGAACACGCTCGCCTCGAGGATATAGCGGCCGATCACGGCCAGGGTGGACGGCGCCTTCGCGGGGGCCGGCTTCTCGACCATCCCGCGCACCTGGACGAGGCGGCCGTCGTCGCGCCCCGGCGCCAGCACGCCATAGCGGCTGGTCTGGTCGCGCGGCACGTCCATGATCGCAATCAGGTTGCCGCGCACCTCCGGATAGACATCGACCATCTGCTTCAGGCACGGCACGCTGGCAAGAATCAGGTCGTCGGCGAGCAGCACGGCAAACGGCTCATCGCCGACGAGATCGCGCGCGCACCACACGGCATGGCCGAGGCCGAGCGGCTCCTGCTGGCGCGTATACGCCGCGGTGCCCGGACGCGGCAGCCAGCGGCGTAGCGCCGCGAGTTCCGCCGTCTTGCCGCGCTGCTCGAGCGTCTGCTCGAGCTCGAAGGACTGATCGAAATGATCCTCGATCGCCGCCTTGCCGCGGCCGGTGACGAAGATGAACTCCTCGATGCCCGCCGCCTGCGCCTCCTCCGGCATCGCCTTGGTCGCCGGCAGAAAGCGCGTGCCGAGCCCGCCCACGGGGAAGATGGCCTTGCGGATACGTGTCGCCATGGACCTACACGGATTGTCTGATTGCTACGGCGGGTGTCGAACTGCCGCGTGTGCCGCCGGCCGCATGCGCCGAGGGCAGAGGATGGCGGCCTTTCTGCCACAGCCCCCGCCCTGATTCAAGCCGCAGGCGGGCTCATTTGCCCAGCAACAAGTCCTTGGCTTGATTGATTTTTGCGGCAAGATAGGTCGGACCGCCCTGGTCGGGGTGGAGTTTCAGCATGAGGTGCCGGTGGGCGTCGCGGATAGCCGCGTCGCTGGCGCCGGGCTCGAGACCGAGTATGCGGTAGGCCTCCTCGCGCGTCATTGCCGCCGATGGGCTGCCGGAAGCGGTCTGGCCGCCGTCGCCTGGCTGGGTATCTCCGGCTCCGGCTCCGGCCTGCGCCCGCCAGTCCGGTTGCGCGCGATCGAGATAGGCCTCAAGCAGCGTCGCTGCCTCTGGATCATGAACGCGGCACTCGGCCAACAGGTCCAGGCAATCGGCGGGCGTCAATTCGCCCAGCCGGCGCCCGCCGAAGCGGCCCCGCAGCACCGTGCCGTCCATCGCCCCGGTGTCGTGGTCGAGCGACATGCGAAGATAAGCGGTCTCGACGTCCGAGCTTTGCCCTCGCTGCGGGCCGGTCGCATTGCGGGCCATGGCGAACAGCGACTTCCAGCGCAGGAAGAGCGGCACGAGAGCGCTGCCGACCATCAGCGCCTGGCCAAGCCGGCCGCTCAGAACGAGCCAAGCGGCGACCAGCACGATGGCGCCCCCGGCCAGCCACTTGAACGCCTTGGCGAGCTGCTTCGGATCGGCCTGGGCAAAGCCGCGCAGGACCAGCCACACGACCAGCAGCAGACCGACCCCGACCAGCAGATAAAACACGAACATGCGCTACCGCATCCGGTGCGTGAGCATCAGCGCAGCGCCGCCGCGCTTTTTCGCGAAATTCTCGAGCGCCGGCCGGCCACCCACGGCGAATGCGGCCATCATCGCTTGGATCGTTGCGCTGCCGCAATGGCGTCGGCGATGGTCGTCAGCGGCAGCACAAGCTTGAGCGGATCGTCGAGCAATCGCATCGCGCCGAAGCGCTCGTACCAGCCCGCCGCGCGGTCATCCTTGGCATCGATCGCGAGTGCGACACCGCCGACCTCAGTCGCGACCGCCAGCGCCCGCGCGCCCGCCGCCAGCAGCAATTCGGCGCCCAATCCGCGACCTTGGATGGCGACGCCCACGGCGAGCCGCCCGAGCCGGTAGACCGGCACATCGTAACGGCCAAGCTTGCGAGTCAACGCGGCCGGAACGCGGGCAAAGGCGAGGGCGCCGGGGCTGATCGCATAATAGCCGAGAACGCGGGCCGGCTCGTCCGGAGCCAAGGCGACGAACGCCTTCGCGCCACCGGACTCGTGATTCT
The DNA here is from genome assembly GCA_016201015.1 of Pseudomonadota bacterium. Lineage (GTDB taxonomy): Bacteria > Pseudomonadota > Alphaproteobacteria > CACIAM-22H2 > CACIAM-22H2 > JACQDQ01. The sequence goes on from JACQDQ010000251.1 coordinate 11,289, forward strand.
GCCGCGCATGGCGCCGCAAATAGTCGTCGAGCGCGGGTGCGCCGCAAGCGAACGCTGAGCGGTCGTGGTTCTTGGCGATGGCCTCTTCCTGCCAGCGGACCTTGCTGGTCACGATCCGGCGCGGCGACGGGCCGCGGCGAGGAGCGCACGCGTCGGCTCCGGCGGGTTCTCGAGCAGCCTGAGAACCCGCGCCGTGTCGCGCTTGGAGAGCACGATGCGCTCGTGGCGCTCAACCACCGCGCGCGCGGCGGGAAGCGCCTTGCGCAGGACGAAACTGGTAACGTCGAGCCGCTCGTAGGCCGCCGCAGCGGCAAGCAAGCGCTTCTCCTCCTTCGTCGCGCGGAGCTCGATCCGGTCATCGCGGGTCGCGGAGTCTGTCGCCATTTGTTCCTCCGATCCTCCGATGATCATAGCGCACGGACATTGTCCGTACAAGACCACGTCGTCGCCGCCCGCGAACGTCGCACGCCGCGGCGGCGGTCACCTGCGGGCCGTCATGGGCGCATCCGGTGCGTGAGCATCAGCGCGGCGCCGCCGCGCTTTTTCGCGAAATTCTCGAGCGCCGGCCGGCCGCCCGCGGCGAATGCGGCGACGGCGGCGAGCAGGTCGCGCAGCGCCGTCGCACTGCTGGCGTCGAACGGGCAGTAGGCGCCGTTGGTGAGCCGCGCGATCTCCTCGAAGCAGCGCCGCGCCACCGGCTCGCCGCCCTCGTGGAAGATGAAGGCCGGCACGCCGAGCAGCCCGAGCTCGCCGGCCAGGCGGCACAGCGTATCCACGCTCTCCTCGACGCAGTCGCCGACGAAGACCAGCGCGTTCACCTTGCGCCGCCTGGTCTCGGCGATCGCGTGGCCCAGCACCTTGGCGATCTGCGTCTCGCCGCCGCGGCAATAGACGTCGGTCATGCGCTTGACCAGATCGGCGGAGTTGGTCAGCCACGGGCTGGCATCGAACTCGCCCAAGCCGCGATACCAGGCAAGCTGGATTTCGAGGCCGCCCAGCCCCTGCGTCGCGGCAAACATCTCGCCCTGGATCTTGCAGGCATGGTCCCAGGTCGGCTCGCGGCTCGCCGTCGCGTCCATGGCGAAGATCAGCCGCCCCGCCTGCCCGGCCGCGCGCACCACCGGCATCGCCCTCATCTTGGCGAGGAAATCGGCGATCTCGGAGCGGGTCGATTTGGCGGGAAGCTGGTCTTTGGCCATGGCTGGCACCGGGTCGACGATCCTGGTCGCTCCTAGGATAAGGACGATGGCGCCGCGTTGCCAGGCCCGCGGCTCGGCCGCGCTCAGGCTCGCGTCAACACGGCGGTCATCGACCGAATTCTTGCCTCCGCGTAGTTCCGGAAGCCGTTACGGACCACCTCGGCCCAGGCCGGGCCGATCAGCAGATGCAGGCCAAGCGGCGGCGGCGCGACCGGTGGGGCCGGTGCCGGACCCGTCGGGGTCGTGTCGACCCAGGCGCTGACGGCAAACCCGGCGGCGGCGAGCTTCGCGCGCGTGACGTCCTCCGGCAGCAGGAAGCTGATGCTGGGATCGCTTGCCCACGGCACCGGCAGATGCGCCGCGCCGCCGGGGCCGGCCAGGACCTCGCTGATTGCCAGGCGCCCGCCCGGCTTCAGCACGCGGTGCAATTCCGCATAGAACCGGTCGCGCTCGGCGATGTTCATCGACACGTTCTGCGACCACACCACATCGAAGCTGCCATCCGCGAATGGGACAGCCAGGGCATCGCCGTGGCGATACGTCACCCGTTCGCTCAGGCCCGTGCGCGCCGCCAGCATCGTCGCGACCTCGCAGAACTCGGCGGTGATGTCGATGCCGTCGACGCGGCAGCCATGGCGCTGGGCGAGGTAGCGCGACGGTCCGCCGATGCCGCTTCCGACATCGAGAACGCGCACGTCGCCGCCGGGATTCAGCAGGCGCGCAAGCTCCACGGTCGCCGATCGCCCGCGTCCATGGAATTCATCGACCGGAGCGAGATCGTCGATCGTCAGGTGGTCGACATCCTTCCCGGCCTGTTTCAGCGCGGCGAGGATCGTCTCGCCCAGGCGGCCGCGCGTGTAGTGGCGTTCCACCGCCTGTTTGGCGGAGGCCAAGCGGCTACCCCTTCTTCGGCCGGAACGCCGCCCACTCGGCGTCGGTCAAACGCTCGAGGAAGTTGAACTGCCCGGCGCCCTTCAGCCATTCGCCGCCGTCGATGGTCACGCAGTCGCCATTGATGAAGCCGGCGCCGTCGGACAGGAGGAAGGCGGCGAGATCGGCCAGCTCGCGATGCTCGCCGTGGCGGTGCAGCGGATTGCGCGTCTCGAACTCGCGCGCGACCGCGGGCAACGGCGCCAGCCGCTCCCAAGCGCCCGGTGTCGGAAACGGACCCGGCGCGATGGCGTTGAGGCGAATGCCGCGACCGCCCCATTCCACCGCCAGGCTGCGCGTCAGCGCCAGCACGCCGGCCTTGCCCATGGCCGAGGGCACGACATAGGCCGAGCCGGTCCAGGCATAGCTGGTGACGATGCTGAGCACGGCGGCCTTGCGCTGATCGGCGAGCCAGCGCTTGCCGCAGGCCAGCGTGCAATAGGCGGCGCCGTGCAGCACGATGCCGAGCACGGCATCGATCGCGCGCGCGCTCAGCGTCTCGGTGCGCGCGGCGATGTTGCCGGCGGCGTTGTTGACCAGCGCGTCGAGCGGCCGCTCGGCCCAAATCTCGTGCGCCATGTGGTCGACCGCCTCGGCGTCGCGGATGTCGCAGACCTTCCAGGCGACCTTGTTCGGGAACGCGGCGCGGAATTCGCCGGCCGTCTCCTCCAGCACAGCCTGCCGCCGGCCGCAAATGACCAGTTCGGCGCCGAGCTCGAGGAAGCGGCGTCCCATGCTCTTGCCGAGCCCGGTGCCGCCGCCGGTGACCAGGATGCGCTTGCCTTGCAGCAGATCGGGCAGGAACACGGGGGCGGCCTCCTCGCTTGCCGAATGCCGCACATATGTACCCGAGCCGCCGCGCCCTGGCTATGATGGCGGCGGATGACAAGAGGGGGAAATGCTCCGCCGCGCCGATAGCTACGACAGCGTCCGCCGCGCGTTCCGCTGGCAGGTGCCGGCCCGCTACAATATCGGCGTCGATGCCTGCGACCGCCACGCCATGGCGACGCCCGCGGCAACGGCGCTGATCTTCGAGGACGAGGCCGGCGCGATCCACCGTTTCAGCTTCGCGGACATTGGACGGCAGTCGAACCGCCTGGCCAACGCGCTGCAGGCGCACGGGACCGGGCGCGGCGATCGCGTCGGCGTGCTGCTGCAGCAATCGCCGGAGACGGCGATCGCGCATGTCGCCGCCTACAAGCTGGGCGCCATCGCCGTGCCGCTGTTCGTACTGTTCGGCGAGGACGCGCTCGAATACCGGCTCGGCAATTCCGGCGCCAAGGCGCTGGTCACCGACACCGCCAATCTGCCGAAGATCCTCGCCATCCGCGACAAGCTGCCAGAGCTCAAGACGTTGATCGTCGTCGGCGGAGGCGGCCAGACCGGGACTCTCGATTTCGCCGCGCTGGTCGCGCGCGCTGCGGATGATTTCACGCCGGCGGCGACCGCGGCCGACGATCCGGCCCTCATCATCTACACCTCGGGCACCACCGGCCCGCCCAAGGGCGCGCTGCACGCTCATCGCGTGCTGCTCGGCCACCTGCCCGGCGTCGAGATCCCGCAGGAGTTCTTCCCGCAGCCAGGCGACCTGTTCTGGACGCCTGCCGATTGGGCGTGGATCGGCGGGCTGCTCGACGTGCTGTTGCCGGCCTGGCATCACGGCGTGCCGGTGCTCGCCCATCGCTTTCGCAAGTTCGAGCCCGACGCCGCATTCGCGCTCATGGCGCGGCACGGCGTGCGCAACGTTTTCCTGCCGCCGACCGCGCTCAAGCTGATGCGCCAGACCGGGGCGCCGCGCGACCACGGCGTCAAGCTGCGCTCGCTCGGCAGCGGCGGCGAAACGCTGGGCGCCGAGCTGCTCGATTGGGGGCGCAACACCTTCGGCCTGACGATCAACGAATTCTACGGCCAGACCGAGTGCAACCTGGTGGTCGGCAACTGCGCCGGGCTGATGCCGGTGCGGCCCGGCTCGATGGGCCGCGCCGTACCCGGACACGAGGTGGCGATCGTCGATGATGCCGGTCAGCCGGTGGCCGCGGGGGCCAGCGGCAATATCGCCGTCCGCCGTCCGGACCCGGTGATGTTCCTCGGCTACTGGCAGAACCCCGAGGCAACGACAGGCAAGTTCGCCGGCGACTGGCTGCTCACCGGCGATCTCGGCCGCCGGGACGATGCCGGCTATTTCTGGTATCTCGGCCGCGCCGACGACGTCATCACCTCGGCCGGCTATCGCATCGGCCCGGCCGAGATCGAGGACTGCCTGCTTAAGCACCCGGCGGTGGCGATGGCCGCGGCGATCGGCGTGCCCGACCCGGTGCGCACCGAAACGGTCAAGGCTTTCGTCGTGCTGAATCCCGGCCATGTCGGCGACCGCAGCCTCGCCGCGGCCATTCAACAACACGTCAAATCGCGCCTCGCCGCGCATGAATATCCGCGCGAGGTGGAGTTCGTCGAGTCTTTGCCGCTGACCGCGACCGGCAAGATCATGCGCCGCGAGCTACGGGCGCAGGAAGCGGCGAAGCGGCAGAATTCAACGCGATCCGCCTAGCTGCGGCCGGCGGCCGTTCTAAACATGCCGTTCGAGGAAATCGACGACGGCGCGGTGGACGTCGCGGCGGTGCTCCGGCCGGACATAGCCGTGGCCGGCATAGTCGAAGGTCAGATACTCGACGGTCTTGCCGAGTTGGCGCAACCGGCCGACGATCTGCTCGCTTTCGCCGGGCGGCACGCGCGGGTCGCGCTTGCCGTGGGTGACCAGCAGCGGCACCGCGATCCGTTCCGCCTTGCGGATCGGCGAGATGCGGGTGAGCAGTTCGGCGTCGCTCACCGGATCGCCGTATTCGCGGGCGCGGTGGCCGCGCCGCCACGGGCCGGTTCCGGCGAGCATCGTGTGGAAATCGGCGATGCCGTAATACTCGATGCCGGCGGCCCACAATTCCGGATACTCGGTGAGCGCCGCCAGCACCATGAAGCCGCCATAGCTCTGCCCCATGACGGCGATGCGCCGCGCATCGATGTCCGGCCGCGCACCCAGCCACAGCGCCGCATGGCGCAAGTCCCTGACGCTGTCCATGCGCAGCGCGACATCGTCGAGCGCGGCGTAGGCGCGGCCATAGCCGGTGCTGCCGCGTACATTCGGCACCAGCACTGCGCAACCGCGTGACACCATCAGCTGCACGTCAACATGCAGCGACGGTCGGCTCTGCGACTCCGGTCCGCCATGCACCCAGATCACCGCCTTGCGCCCGCCTGTCGGCGCCGGCTCGGGCGGCAGGAACAGGAACCCCGGTATGGCGCGGTCATCGAATGTCGGGAAACGAATCAGCTCGGCGTCAGCCAGCGTGTCGGGGGCGAACCCGGCGCGGTCGCTGTGCGTGACTTGAGTCGCGCCGCCATCTTCGGCGCGCCACAACCAGATGTCGAACGGCGTCCGCGCGGTGCCGAGCGCGAGCGCCAGGCGCTTGCCGTCCGGCGCCCAGGTCAGCTCGCCGATCCGCCCTCGCGGCAAGCGGCTTGTATCGACGGCAGCTCCGGTTGTGGCGTCGCGCATGGCAAGCTGGCTGTAGCCGTCGATATTGCCGACCATGGCGATGGTCTTGCCGTCGGGCGCCAAGGCCAGCGCTTCCACGTCGTGCTCCGGCGTATGCAACCAACGGAGATCGAGCGACACCGCGTCGATGCTCGCCGCGCCGAGCCAGTCGCGGCCGCTGTCGGTGCAGACATAGAAAGCGGTGCCGTCGGGCCGCCAGCGGGCGCTCTGATAGCGCGCAAACTTGCTGGGGCGCGGTACGACGGTCACCCGATCCATCGCCAGGTCGATGACATGCAGCTCCATATCTGCCGAGCTGCGCTCCTCAAGCAACAGCAGCTTGGTACCCTTCGGGCTCCAGCCGAGGATCGTGCACATGCCGTCGCCGCGATAGAGCGAGCGCACCGAGCGCGTCGCGAGGTCCATGACATGCGCGTCGAACTGCGCCTCGTCGCGCGCATTCGCGGTGAAAGCGATGGCCGTGCCATCCGGCGCCCAAGCGCCGAAGCTGTGGATGACCGCCGGCGCGTCGGTCAGCGCCACGGTGCCGCCGTCGGCACGCAGCAGCTTCAATTGCTGGCGCTCGTCGCCACCACGGTCGATGCCGTAAATTACTCGATCATCGACCGGCGAACGGCTGAAGAACGCGACTTTCTCATCCTCGTTGGTGAGGCGCCGTCGCCGGCCCGTCGCCAGATCGAGCGCCCAGAGCTGCGCCATGCCGCTCTCGTCGCTGAGATGCAAGAGTGTCTTGCCGTCCGTCGTGAAGGCCGGCGCGCTGCTGGAGCGGATACCGACGAAGCGATCGACGGCGGAGGATATGTCAGACATGCGCGCGGCAGGGGCTATCAGAACGGCTCGGTCGGATTCGATAGATAAATAAATATGAGTGGAGCAATAGCCGAATCCCGGCCCTGACGCCAGAGCGGCGGATATGCCGCGACCGTGTGGACGTGGCGATCACAAGCGCTTGAGTTGCGCGTCGTCCCGTGCCACCAACTCGTCATAACGTCTCTAGCGACAGGACCCGTCCATGGCCAAAGCCGTCGACTATTACCTCGTGCCGGCGTCGCCGTACGCCTATCTCGGCCACCAGCGCTTCCTCGACATCGTCCGCAAACGCGGCGCGACGATGAACATGAAGGTGGTCGACGCCGGCAAGATCTTTCCAGTGTCCGGCGGCTTGCCGCTGGCCAAGCGCGCGCCGCAGCGCCAAGCCTACCGGCTGATGGAATTGAAGCGTTGGCGAGACTATCTCGGCGTCTCGCTCATTTTGCAGCCGAAGTATTTTCCGGTCGCTTCCGACCTCGCCGCCCGCGCGATAAACGCGGCGGTGGCAACCGACCCCGCGGCGGCGCCGGACTTCGCGCTGGGCGTGATGCGCTCCATCTGGGCAGAGGAGCGCAACATCGCCGAGCCCGAGGTGATCGGCGCGGCCGCCCGCGCCGCCGGTCTGTCAGCCGACAAGATCTTGGCTGCGGCGCAGTCGCCTGAGACAGCCGCGACTTACGACAGACTGACGCAGGAGGCGATCGATCGCGGCGTGTTCGGCTTTCCAACCTTCGTCTATCGCGACGAGCTGTTCTGGGGCCAGGACCGGCTCGATTTTCTCGACCGCGCGCTGGCCAAGGGCTGACCGGGCGGCGTGCAAAGCGCCGCACCCTCACCGAGTTGTGATTGCACCTCCCGCGCTCGTGAATGGCGCGGCCCCAGGATGCGCAGCATCCTGGCAGCCAATCGTCACAACGGGAGGATTGCCTGCCATGACCAGGATCGTCGCATCCGTCCGCTCCGCGCTCGTCGCGCTTACCCTCTTCGCCTGTGCCGCGCCGGCGGGCGCGGAGAAAATGAGCACGAGCGACGGCCTTGCCGTCAAAGGCTACGACGCAGTTGCTTATTTCACCGAGAGCCGTGCCATCGAGGGCGCCGCGCAGTTTACACATCGCTGGAGGGATGCTGAGTGGCGCTTCGCCTCGGCCGCCAACCGCGACGCCTTCGCCGCGGCGCCCGAGAAATTCGCGCCGCAATATGGTGGATTCTGCGCCTGGGCAGTGTCGCAGGGCTATACAGCGCCCACCGACCCCGAAGCGTTCCGCGTCGTCGAAGGCAGGCTCTATCTCAACTACAACAAGGCGGTGCAGACCCGCTGGATGGAGGATATTCCCGGCAACATCACCAAGGCCGACACCAACTGGCCGAAGCTCGGCGCCAATTGATCACAGCGTGGCCAGGCGGGCAGTCAGCAGCGCGAACAATCCTTCGGCATCGATGCGGTCGATCACCAGCGCATTGGCCGGCCGGCCGTCGCGTCTCCGCCAATCGACGACCGTCTGCCCGCGCGTGAGCTCGGAGACCGTCTCGATCGCGACGGCGCAATGGCGACCGCCGAACAGGTCGGGCCGCAACAGATAGGCGATGACGCAGGGATCGTGCAGCGGCAGGCCGGGCCCGCCGTAGCGTTCCGCGTCGTACCGCTCCGGAAAATCGTTGAGCCTGGCGGCGGCCGCGGCCGCGCGACTTGCCGCCGCGCGCAAGGCGGCGACGCGCGCCGGCGTGACCAGTGCCTGATGCGTCGCGTCGAGACCGAGCATGACGATCGGCGCGCCGCAGCCGAAAACAATCGCCGCGGCCTCGGGATCGACATAGATGTTGAACTCTGCGACCGGCGTCACGTTGCCGCCGCGCATCGCCCCACCCATCAAGACGATCTCGCGTATGCGCCCGGCGATATCGGGCGCCTTGGCGAGCGCCGCCGCGATATTGGTCAGCGGTCCGATCGGGCAGAGCGTGATGCCGGGTCGCGCCCGCACCGTCTCGACGATGAAATCCACGGCATGAATCGGCTCGACCGCCTGGCGCGGCGGCGGCAGATCGAGCCCGCGCAGGCCATTCTCGCCATGGATGTGGGTCGCGGTGACAAGCCGGCGGCGGAGCGGCTGCTCGCAGCCGGCATAGACCTTAATGTCCGCGCGGCCGACCAATTCGCAGATTCGCCGCGCATTGGCTGCGGTCAGTTCGAGGCCGACATTGCCGGCGACCGTGGTAATGCCGATCAGCCCGAGCTCCGGTGAGGCGAGCGCGAGCATGATTGCGACGGCATCGTCCTGGCCAGGATCGCAGTCGAGAATGATCGGGCGGGCGCTCATGGGGGCGGGACTGTACGCCGCCGCGCCCGGGCTTTCCAAGGGCCGCGCTTTGGTCTACTTACGAGGTAATAACAGGGGGAAAGAGATGGACCCACGGCAAGTCAAGACCGCGGATGACGCGCGGCGCATCATGCGCGATCGCAACCTGTCGCATGTCAAGGTCGGCGTCTTCGACGTCGACGGTATCCTGCGCGGCAAGTACCTCGCCCGCGACAAGTTCTTCTCGGGACTGGATTCGGGCATCAGCTTCTGCGACGTCGTGCTCGGCTGGGATTCGAACGACCAGCTTTACGACAACGTCACCTATACCGGCTGGCACACGGCCTATCCGGATGCGCCGGTGCGCATCCTGCCCGACACTTGCCGCGAGCTGCCGACCGAGGCCGGCGGCCTGTTCTTCCTCGGCGAATTCGCGCAGAAGGCGGAAGAAATCTGCCCGCGCGGCGTGTTCCGCCGCGTCATCGACAAGGCGCGCGGCATGGGCTTCGAGCCCTATAGCGCGGTCGAATACGAGTTCTTCGTCTTCGAGGAGACGCCGCACTCGATCCGCGAGAAGCGCTATCGCGACCTGAAGCCGATCACGCCGGGCCATTTCGGTTATTCGGTGCTGCGCAATTCGGTTCACTCGGAGTGGTATCTGGACTTGCTGCGCAACTGCGAGGCAATGGACATGGGCATCGAGGGGCTGCACACCGAAACCGGTGCCGGCGTGCTGGAGGCGGCGATCCGCGTCGATTCCGGTATCGCCCCGGCCGACAAGGCGGCCTTGTTCAAGACCTTCGTCAAGGTTTTCGCTCAGCGCCGCGGCTGGCTGGCGACGTTCATGGCGAAATGGTCGAAGGACTGGCCCGGTTGTGGCGGCCATATCCATCTGTCGCTCAAGCACAAAGGCGGCAGGCGCGACGGCAGCTCGGCCTTCTTCGACGCCAAGGCGCCACACCGCATGAGCGAGACGATGCGCCACTTCGTCGCCGGGCAGCAGGCGTTGATGCCGGAGATGCTGGCGCTTGTGGCGCCGACCATCAATTCCTATCGCCGCCTCATCCCCGGCTATTGGGCGCCGACCTCGGCGACCTGGGGCGTCGAGAACCGCACGACGGCTTTGCGCGTCATCCCCGGCTCCGACAAGTCGCAGCGCGTCGAATTCCGCGTCGCCGCCGCCGACGGCAATCCGTATCTGGCGCTCGCTGCTTCGCTTGGCGCCGGCCTGTGGGGGATCGAGCACAAGCTCAAGCTCGATCCGCCGATCGAGGGCAATTCCTACGACAAGAAGCACCCGGCGAAGTCGGCCTTGCCGCGCACGCTGATGGAGGCTGCGGGCAAATTCCGCGCATCGAAGGCCGCCCGAGCACTGTTCGGCGATGCATTCGTCGATCACTATGCCAGCACGCGTGAATGGGAGGAGCGCGAGTTCCGCAAGCACATCAGCGACTGGGAACTCGACCGCTATTTCGAGATCATCTGAATGGCACAGACCCTTAAGACGATCTCCCCGATCGACAATACGATCATCGTCGAGCGGCCCCTCGCCACGGCGAAGGAGATCGCCGCGGCGCTGAGCACGGCCAAGGCGGCGCAACGCCTCTGGCATCGCGCGCCGCTCGCCGAGCGTTGCCGTCTGGTGACCCGCTTCGTCGAAGCGATGGAGGCGAAGAAGGCGGAACTCGGCGCCGAGCTCACACGGCAGATGGGGCGGCCGCTGCGCTACACGCCCAACGAGATCGGCGGCGGCATGGCCGAGCGCGCGCGCTACATGATTGCGGTTGCCGCAGTTGCGCTCGCCGATACCAAGGTCGAGCCGAAATCCGGCTTCACCCGCTTCATCCGCCACGAGCCGCTTGGCGTCGTGCTGGTGGTGGCGCCGTGGAACTACCCGTATCTCACCGCGATCAATGCCATCGTGCCGGCGCTGCTCGCCGGCAACGCCGTCCTCCTCAAGCACTCGCACCAGACGCCGCTGGTGGCCGAGCGCTTCGCCGAGGGCTTCGCCGCCGCCGGGCTGCCCAAGGGCCTGTTCCAGGTGCTGCACCTGTCGCACGCCGATACCGAGACGGCGATTAAGAGCCCGGAGATCGATTTCGTTGCCTTCACCGGCTCGGTCGAGGGCGGCCGCGCCGTGCAGCAGGCTGCGGCCAAACGCTTCATCGGCCTCGGCCTCGAGCTCGGCGGCAAGGACCCGGCCTATGTGCGGGCCGACGCCAATCTCGGCCACGCCGTCGAGAATCTGGTCGACGGCAGCTTCTTCAACTCCGGCCAATCCTGTTGCGGCATCGAGCGCATCTATGTGCATCGCGACGTCTATGACAAGTTCGTCGATGGCTTCGTGGCACTCACCAAGCAGTACAAACTCGGCAACCCTCTCGAACCCGATGTGACCCTGGGGCCGATGGTGCGCGCCGGCGCCGCCGAATTCGTGCGCGGCCAGATCGCCGATGCGGTCAAGGCCGGCGCGCGTTCGCTGGTCGACCCGAAGTCGTTTGCCGCCGACAAGCCGGGCACGCCCTATCTCGCGCCTCACGTGCTGGTCGATGTCGATCATTCGATGCGCGTCATGACCGAGGAGAGCTTCGGCCCGGTGATCGGCATCATGAAGGTCGCCTCGGACGACGCGGCGGTGCGCCTGATGAACGATAGCCGCTATGGCCTCACCGCCGCGATCTGGACCAGCGACGAGGCGGCGGCGCTGCGCATCGGCGACCAGGTGGAGACCGGTACCTGGTTCATGAACCGCTGCGACTATCTCGACCCCGCCCTCGCCTGGACCGGCGTCAAGGATTCAGGGCGCGGCTGCACGCTGTCGCGCCTCGGCTACGAATACCTGACCCGCCCGAAATCCTTCCACTTGCGTACTGCCGTTTGAAAGGCCCGTCATGCTCGATCTCCAGAAACTCCGCGGCAATTGGAACTACCCGACCGCGATCCGTTTCGGCGCCGGCCGCATCAAGGAACTACCCGCCGCCTGCCAGGCTGCCGGCATCACGCGGCCGCTGCTCGTCACCGATCCCGGCCTCGCCAAGCTGCCGATGGTCGACGAGGCGATGAAGTTTTGCGCCGCCGCGGGCATGAGCGTCTCCCTGTTCGCCGACGTCAAGGCCAACCCCGTGGCGAGGAACGTCGAGGACGGACTCAAGGCCTTCCGCTGCGGCAAACACGACGGCGTCATCGCCTTCGGCGGCGGCAGCGCCCTCGATTGCGCCAAGGTGATCGCCTTCATGTCCGGCCAGACGCGGCCGATGTGGGATTTCGAGGATATCGGCGATTGGTGGACGCGGGCCAACGAACGCGGCATCGCGCCAACGGTTGCCGTGCCGACCACCGCCGGTACCGGCTCCGAGGTCGGCCGCGCCGGCGTCATCACCGACGAGGCGACGCACACGAAGAAGATCATCTTCCACCCGAAGATGATGCCGCGCGTCGTCATCGCCGATCCCGAGCTCACCGTCGGCCTGCCGCCGCACATCACCGCGGCGACCGGCATGGATGCGCTGGCCCACAATCTCGAAGCCTATTGCGCGCCGTTCTGCCACCCCTATGCCGACGGCATCGGCGCCGAGGGCACGCGCCTGGTCAAGGAATACCTGCCGCGCGCGGTGAAAAGCGGCGGCGATCTCGCGGCGCGTTCTTACATGCTGGCTGCCGCCGGCATGGGCGCCACCGCCTTCCAGAAGGGCCTCGGCGCCATCCACGCGCTGTCGCACCCGCTGGGCGCGGTGCTCGACACGCATCACGGCCTGACCAACGCCGTGGTCATGCCCTATGTGCTGCAGTTCAACCGCCCGGCGATCGAGGAGCGTATCGTGAGGTTGGCGCGCTATATCGGCCTCACCGACGCGACGTTCAACGGCATGCTCGATTGGGTGCTCGCCTTGCGCAAGGAGATCGGCATTCCGCACACGCTCAAGGACCTCGGCATGAGCGCCGCCCATATCGACAAGTTCTCCGAGATGGCGGCGGTGGATCCCTGCGCCGGCGGCAATCCGGTCAAGGTCGGCGTGCCCGAACTCAAGCAGATGTATGTCGCCTGCCTCGACGGGCGGTTGTAACGCGAGGTCCTTCTCGCCAAACATTCACGGCCGTCATGGCCGGGCCGCGCCGGAGGCGCGAGTCCCGGCCATCCGCGTTCCGTACCTGTCAGTTTGCAGCGAAATTTCGTGGATCATCGGGACTCGCCGCTGCGCGGCGGCCCGGTGATGGCGATGAAAGAGAAATAGGCGAGTTCAAGACGCGACGATCGTCCCCGGCCCTCAGCCGCGCGGCTCGTCCGAAACCTTGACCAGCTGCTTGCCGAAATTCTCGCCCTTGAGGATGCGGATGAGCGCCTTGGGCATGTGCTCGAAGCCATCGATGATGTCCTCGCGGTAGCGCAGCTTGCCTTCCTTCACCCAGCGGCCAAGGGCACGTAGTCCCTCGTCATAGCGGTTGACGTAGTCGAAGACGAGGAAACCCTCAACGCGGCAGCGCGTGACGATGTAATGCCCGTGAAAGCGCAGGCCGATATCGGGGCCGGGCTTGTTGCTGACCGCGACCCGCCCGCACTGGATGATGCGGGCGCGCAGGTTGAGGAGCCCCATCACCGCGTCGGTGATCGGCCCGGCGGTATTGTCGAAATAGACATCAACGCCATTCGGGCAGGCGGCACTGATCGCCGCCCCGAGGTCACCGGCAGTCTTGTGGTTTACGCCGGCATCGTAGCCCAGCTCTGCGCGGCACCAGGCGAGCTTGTCGTCCTCGCCCGCGACGGCGACCGCGCGGCAGCCGGCGAGCTTGGCGATCTGCCCGACCACCTGCCCCACCGCGCCGGACGCCGCCGAGACCACAACGGTTTCGCCGGGCCGCGGCCGGCCGACCTCAAGCAGCGCGAAATAGGCGGTCAGGCCCGGCATGCCGAGCACGCCGAGCGCATAGCGAATGGGTCCGTGACGCGGGTCGACCTTGCGCGTGCCGGCCGGCTTGAGCACCACGTGTTCCTGCCAGCCGAAGGCCATGCTTTCGACGATGTCGCCTTGCTTGAAGGCCGGATTGCGCGAGCGCACCACCTCGCCGACGCCGCCGCCCTGCATGACCTCGCCGATTTCGACGCCCTTGGCGTAGCTCTTGCTGGGCGCGATACGCCCGCGCATATAGGGATCGACCGATAGCCACAGCGTGCGCACCAGAATCTCGCCCTCGCCCGGTTCGGCGATCGGCGTCTCGACCAGGCTCCAGTCGCTCTCCTTGGGCATGCCGTCGGGATGGCGCGCGAGGACGAACTGGCGGTTCTTGTTCTGCATTGGATTTTCCCCCTTAACTCATCCCTCGTCGAGCGTCAGCAGTGAGGCGTTGCCACCCTGCGCCGTGATGTCGACGGCGAGGCTGCGCTCGACGGCGAAGCGGTGGAGATAATGCGGCCCGCCGGCCTTGGGGCCGGTGCCGGACAGCCCCTCGCCGCCGAAGGGCTGCACGCCGACCACCGCGCCGATCATGTTGCGATTGACATAGATATTGCCGACGCGCGCGGCGCGCCGGATCTGCTCGACGGTCGCATCGATGCGGCTGTGGATGCCGAGCGTCAGCCCGTAGCCCGTCGCATTCAACTGCGCCACCACGTCGTCGAGCCGATCGGCGGCAAAGCGCACTACATGCAGGATCGGGCCGAACACCTCGCGGTCGAGGCGCTTCAGGCTGTCGATCTCGTAGGCGCAGGGCGCGAAGAATATGCCGTGCGCGCATTCCGCCGGCAGCTTGCAGGCATAGAGCAGCGTCGCCTCGCGCGCCATGCGCTGGGCGTGGCGGGTGAGCATCTCCCTGGCCGGCACCTCGATCACCGGCCCGACATCGGTGGCGATGCGCGCCGGATCGCCGATAACCAGCTCCGCCATGGCGCCCTTGAGCATGTGCAGCAGGCCGGGCGCGACGTCGTCCTGCACGAACAGCACGCGCAGCGCCGAGCAGCGCTGCCCGGCGCTGTTGAAGGCCGAGAGCAGCGTGTCGGCGACGACCTGCTCGGCCAGGGCCGACGAGTCGACGATCATCACATTGAGACCGCCGGTTTCGGCGATCAACGGCACGATCGGTCCCGGGCGGTTGGCCAGAGTCTGGTTGATCGCCCGCGCCGTCTCGGTCGAGCCGGTGAAGACGACACCTGCGACGCGGCTGTCGGCGACGAGCTGGGCCCCCACCTTGCCGTCGCCGGGCAGCAGGTGCAGTGCCGCTGTCGGGATCCCGGCCTGGTGCAGGAGAGCGATGGCGCTCGCGGCGATCAGCGGCGTCTGCTCCGCCGGCTTGGCGATCACCGCGTTGCCGGCGGCGAGCGCGCCGACGATCTGGCCGGTGAATATCGCCAGCGGAAAATTCCATGGACTGATGCAGGCAAAGACGCCGCGGCCGTGCAAACGCAGCTCGTTGCGGCCGCCGGTCGGGCCGGGCAGCGCTGCCGGCCGGGAAAACTCGGAGCGTGCGCGCGCCGCGTAGTAGCGGCAGAAATCGACCGCCTCGCGCACCTCCGACAGCGCGTCCGGAATCGTGCGCCCGCCCTCGCGGACGATGAGCGCCATCAACCCGGTCTGATGCGTCTCGAACAGTCCGGCGGCCCGGTCGAGCGCCGCCGCGCGCAGATTGGCGCCGATCCCGTCCCAATCGGGCGCCGTGGCGATCGCGCTCGCCAGCGCGGCGTCGATGTCGGCTGGTGATGCCTCGATCACCTCGCCGACGACGCGGCGGCGGTCGGCCGGATCGATGATCGGCCGGGACGGGCCCACGGCGCGCGTCTTGCCGTCGATCACCGGCCCAGCCGCCCACGGCCTGGCGGCAGCCGCCGCGATCGCGGTGTCGAGTGCACGCAGCGTTGTCGCGTCGTTGATGTCGAGGCCGGCCGAGTTGCGGCGTTCCGGCGCATAGAGATCCGTCGGCAATGGGATGCGCGGATGCGGCTTGGCCGCCAGCGCCCGCACCTTGACCACCGGATCGGCGACGATCTCGGCAAGCGGCGAGCGCTCGTCGGCCAGCCGGTTGACGAACGAGGTGTTGGCGCCGTTCTCCAGCAGCCGCCGCACGAGATAGGGCAGCAGCGCCTCGTGGCTGCCGACCGGCGCATAGACGCGGCAGGGGTGCCCCGGCGCCACGAGCTGCGCGTGCAGCCCTTCGCCCATGCCATGCAGCCGCTGGAACTCGAATGCGCGGTTGCAGGCGAATTCGAGCACCGCCGCCATGGTGTGCGCGTTGTGGGTGGCGAACTGCGGATAGATGAATTTGCTTGCCGCCAGCAGGCGCCGCGCGCAGGCGAGATAGGAGAGATCGGTCGATACTTTGCGCGTAAACACCGGATAAACCGGCAGGCCACGCTCCTGTGCCCGCTTGATCTCGGTATCCCAATAGGCGCCCTTGACCAGCCGTACCATGAGGTTCCTGCCGCCGGCCTGCGCCAGCTCGTCGAGCCAGTCGAGCTGCGCGATCGCCCGCTTCTGATAGGCCTGCACGGCGAGGCCGAACCCGTTCCAACCGGCGAGCGAGGGATCGGCGAAGACATCGGCGATAAGGTCGAGCGACAGCTCCAACCGCTCGGCCTCCTCGGCATCGACCGTCATGCCGATGCCCGCATTCTTGGCCTGCCGCGCCAGCTCCAGAAGATTCGGGCCCAACTCGCGACGCACGCGCTCGGCTTGCGCCACTTCGTAGCGCGGATGCAGCGCCGAGAGCTTGACCGAAATGCCGGGGCCGTCGATCGGCCCGCGGCCGGCACTCGCCTTGCCGATGGCGGCGATGGCGTACTCGTAGGCGCGAAGATAGCGCTCCGCGTCCTCGGCGGTGTGCGCCGCCTCGCCCAGCACGTCATAGGAATGGCGCCAGCCCTGCGGCTCGGCCGGCGCGGCGCGGGCCAGCGCCTCCTCGATCGTGCGGCCCATGACGAACTGGCGACCGAGAATGCGCATGGCGCCGGCGAGAGCGCGGCGGATGATCGGCTCGCCCGAGCCCGAGACGAGCCGCTTGAAGATCGGGCCCAGCCCCTCGCCGCCGCCCTCGTCGAAGCGGATCACCTTGCCGGTAAGCATCAGCGCCCAGGTCGAGGCGTTGACGAACAGGGATTCGCTCTGGCCGAGATGGCCGGCCCAGTCGACATCGGCGAGCTTGTCGCGGATCAGGCGGTCGGCCGTCTCCGCATCGGGAATGCGCAGCAGCGCCTCGGCCAGGCACATCAGCACCACGCCCTCGCGCGTCGACAGCGCGAATTCATGCAGGAACGCATCGAGCCCGCCCACGCCTTCGCGCCGCAGGCGGTAATCGGCAACGATGCGGCTCGCCCGCGCCTCGATCCGCGCGCGCATCTGCTCGGGCAGATTCAGCGCCGCGAGCAGGCGCTCGACGATCTCGGCCTCCGGCGCATAGAGCGCGGCGCGCAGGCGGTCGCGGCTGGACATCGACGGTTGCGGTGCGGGCGCGGCGGTCATGACATCGCGAACCACTCTAAGCCGTTTGCCGCCTGCCCGCGAGCCGGCCTAGAGCAGGCCGAGCGCGCGCAGCTCCTCGGCCATCTTCGGCGGGATATCCGCCGCGGCGGCGCCGAGCGTGGAGAGATCGCGCGGCGCATCGGCGGCATCGAGATAGCGCCAGCCCTGGAAGGCCCGCATCTGCCGCGGCACCACCCGCACCAGCTTGCGATCCAGATGGATGGCGCAGCGCGCCTCGCCCTTGTCGTTGGTGCCGGTTTTGAGGCCGGTGATGCGCTGGCGCACGCGCACCAGGCCCTTGATCACCCAATACAGCGACCCGCCGTCGAGCAGCTCCTCGGCGCGGCGCGGCTTGTGGCGCGTCAGATGCCGCAGCGACGGCTTCTTGACGCCCGCCGCCTTCTGCTGCGCCAGCCGCTTGCGCTGCCAGGCAGCCAGCTCGTCGATCTCGTCAACGCCGACGCACAGCTTGATCAGGTGAAGCGGCACGGCCGGTGCAACTCTGCTGGAAGAATGCGCATGTGCGGGGGAGAATAGCCAAGGCGCGGCACCATGCAAAGTGGCTGCGCGCACGGAATCGACGGCTGTGGATTAAATCGCAAGGGGGGCGCGCGACGGCGATGACGATCGATTCGCATATCCATCTGTGGACGGCCGGCTCCGGCTACGACGTGCAGATTCGCCGCAAGATTGCCGGCATCGACCGCGATTTCACCATCGCCGATCTGCGCGGCGTATCGCGCGTCGCCGGCACCACCGGCGTCGTGCTGGTGCATGCCACGGAGAATGCGGCGGAAACGCCGCATCTGCTCGATCTGGCGGCAGGCGAGCCCTTTATCCTTGCCGTCATCGGCTGGGCCGATGTGACGGCGACCGATCTCGGGCGCACGCTCGACCGCTATATGGCCGACGGCAAGTTCCGTGGGTTGCGCGTCATGCCAGCCTTCGGCGCGGATGCGCAGTGGTTGGCGCGGCCGGCGGTGCGGCTGGGTCTGGGCGAGGTGGCGCGGCGCGGCCTCACGCTCGATCTGCTGGTGACGCCGGTGCAGCTCCCCGAAGTGCTGCGGCTCAAGCAGGCGCTGCCCGATCTCAAGATCATCCTCAACAATTGCGGCCGTCCGCTGACGGCGACCGGCCAGCTCGAGCCGTGGGCGACGGCGCTGCGCGCCATCGCCTGGTCGACCGATGTCGTGTGCAAGCTGTCGAGCC
>JACQDQ010000313.1 GCA_016201015.1 Pseudomonadota bacterium
CGCGCCGCTTGTACGCGGCGCGGCTCCTCAGGATGAGGTCCGCGAGTCGAAGGGTGAAACCCGCCCCGACAACGACGCACACGGCCTCGCCCTGGCCTACTTCGCGATCGAGACTTCCTTGAGCTCGAGCCACATCATCGGCGTCGAGTGGAAGCCCTTGACCTCGTTGCGCAGTCCGTTCACGTGGTTGGCCGAGTAGGCGATGATGCTCGGCACCGTGTCGCTGGCGATCTTCTGGAAGTCGGTGAACAGCTTGCGGCGCGCGGCCTCGTCCTGGGTCACCCGCGATTGATCGAGCAGCTTGTCGATGAGGTCGTTCTTGTAGTTCCACAGCCGCGTGTTCCACGAGCCGCTGCTGTGATAGAAGGGGTAGACCGCGGTGTCGATGGTCGGCCGCGCGAAATAGCCGTCGACATACATCTGCGCCTTGCCGGCGACGTTCTCGGTGTAGCTGGCGAACGGCACGCGCTCGACATTGATGCGAATGCCGGCTTTCTGCGCCATGTCGCGCACGGCGACGCCAAGCCGCACGCGCGCCTCGCGCTCCTGCGGCACCTGCAGCGGCACCTCGAAGCCATTGGGATAACCGGCCTCGGCGAGCAGCTTCTTCGCCTTCTCGACATCCGGCTTGCCGATCGGCACGTCCTTGGCGAAATAGCCGTGGCTCGGCGGAATCGGCGAGTGGGTCGGCGCGCCGTTGCCGAACAGCGCGAGTTGCACGAGCTGGTCCTTGTCGATGGTCAGCGCCAGCGCCTGGCGCACGCGCAGATCGTTGAAGGGCGGCCGCGCATTGTTGAGGATGATCCCGTCCCAGGTCGCCGTCGCCACCGAGTCGACCTTGAGGGCCGGGTTGCGCTTCACCGTCTCGATCGATTCGAGCGGCAGATTCCACAACAGGTCGATCGCGCCGGATTGCAGCGCGGCGAGGCGCGCCGCCGTCTCGGGGATGATCCGCAGCACGATGCCGTCGAGCTTGGGCACGCCGGGCTCGAAATAATTCGGGTTCTTGACCAGCTCCATCCGGTCGCTCGGCGTGTAGGACTTGAACATGAACGGGCCGGTGCCGACCGGCTGCGTCGCCAGGGCGTCGAGCCGGTCGCGCGGCACGATCTTGAGCTGGCGCTCGCCGAAAATGTCCTGGAAGCCGGCATAGGGGTATTTCAGCGTGAAGCGGACGGAATGGGTGCCGACCGCCTCGACGTTGCTGACCATGTCGAGCGCGGAGGCGCCGCGCGAGGCGGTGACGGGATCGAGAATGCGCTTGAAGGTGGCGACCGCATCCTCGGCGTCGAGCTCGCGGCCATGATGGAATTTGACGCCATGGCGGAGATGGAACGTCCACACCTTGAGATCCGCCGAGTTCTCCCAGCGCTCCGCCAGGTCGGGCTTCACTAAGAGTTCCGCGTCGATCCGCGTCAGGCCGTTGAAGACGAGATGATCGTAGATATACTCCTCGCCGATCGTCGAGCGGGCCGGGTCGAGGGTATTGAGGTTGGAGCCGATCGCCGTCCGCAGCGTGCCCTGCGCAGCGGCCGTCGTTGCCCAGCCCGCCGTTGCGAGCAACGCGAGGCCCGCAATCCATCCAATTCGCTTCATCGATGCCTCCACTGACTTACCGGGTCCGTTCATTCGACGGCCGCCGGTCGCGGCCGCCTGCGGCGTTTCATTGCGGGAAAGTATCGCGACTTGCCGGACCGGACACAAGCGTCGCGACTACGCCGTCTTGATCTCGCCGAATCCCGGCGCCGCATCGGGGTCGATCGCGCGGGTGACGTAGCTCTCGGCGTCGGGCCCGAAGCGCTCCCAGAGGCGGCGGAGCGCCGGGATCGGCTGCGGGTCGAGGTCGACGCGCAGATCGACCAGGGCAAACTCGGTCCGATCGACAACGAGCAGCGCCGCCGATTGCACGGGATCGTTCTCGCCCCCGGCGGCGAGGCCGGCCTCGAGGGCGCGCAGGATCCGCTCGCCGATATGCAGGCGCGCGTCGGCCTCGAAGGCCTTGACCATCGCGGCGGGCACGGCATCGCTGCGCAGGATGTTGCCGATCGCCACGCAGTCCCTGCCCGACACGCCGGCATGCACCGAGCGGATATTGCCGCCCGAGTAGTGCGCCGAATGGCCCAGCGCGTCGATCACCGCGAGCTGGCGCCACGCGTGATGCGGCGTGCTGGCGATGATGGCGTCGAGCGCGGGCTTGGCCGGCAGGCCGGCGGCGAGAAAGTCGAGGCCGCGGGGCCCCAGGCGCGGATCGGTGCGGTGCTGGGTGAGCACGGCCCCGACGCCGGCCCGGGCGAAGGCGCAGCGCGAGCCCACTGCCGGGTTCGAGGTCGAAATCGAGATGGCGAACATGCCGGTACGGGCGCAACGGCCGGCAATCGAGAAGGTCATGGGCGTCGTCCTCTACGGAATGACCGCGTCGACGTCGATCTCCATCATCAGTTCGGGGAAGGCGAAGCCGCGGACGATGACGCCGGTCGAGCACGGGAACACGCCCTTCAGGTGCCGGCCGATCGCGTTGTAGACCGGTTCGCGCCAGGCGCGGTCGTTGATGTAGACGTGAATCTTGCAGATGTCGTCGAGCTTCGCACCCGACTCTTCGAGCAGCAGCTTGACGTTCTTCATCGCCTGATCGGCCTGCACGCCGGCATCGCCCGCCCCGTGCAGCTTGCCGTCGATGTCGTAGCCGGTCTGGCCGCGCAGATAGACGCGATTGCCGGCACGCACCGCCATGCAGAGCTGGCAGTCGAGATTCTGCCGCGTGCCGTACCATTCGCGCGTGTGGAATTTGCGCAGGCGGTGATGCGGCGTGCCCTTGGACAGCGCCGCGGCGACGTCGATTTCCATGAGGATTTCAGGCCGGGCGAAGGCCTTCATGATGAGCCCGGTGGAGACCGGGTAGACGTCCCGCAGGTGCCGACCGATCTGCCGGTAGACCGGCTCGCGATAGGCGCGGTCGGCGATATAGACGGTGAGCTTGCAGATGTCCTGCGGCGTCGCCCCGGCCTCGGCCAGCAACGTCTCGACGTTGCTCAAGGCGATATCGGCTTGCTCGCCGGCATCATCCGGCGCGCGGCCGAGGCCGTGCATGCGGCTGCCGTCGAGCTCGGCCCCGGTCTGGCCGCGCAAATAGACCTCGTTGGCCGTACGCACGGCCATGCAGCCCTCCCAGCTGATCGTCTGGCTGAACCAATTGCGCGTGTTGAAGGGACGCAGCCGCTGATGCGGGGCGCCGTCGGGAATCTCCGCCTCGACGTCGATCTCCATCAGCATGTCGGCCACCGCCAGGCCGTCGACGACGAGGCCGGTGCCGCAGCGCGGGACACCCTGCAGATGCCGGTTCACGGTGTTGTAGACCGGCTCGCGATGGGCGCGATCGGTGATGTAAGTGGTCGCCTTGCAGACGTGATCGAGGCTTGATCCGGCCTCCTCGAGCAGGACCTTGACGTTCTTCATCGCCTGATCGGCCTGGGCCGCCGCATCGCCGCGGCCGACGAAGGAGCCGTCGAGCGCAAACCCGGTCTGGCCCCGCAGGAACAGACGGTTACCGGCGCGCACCGCCATGCACAGGTCGTTGTCGAGGGTTTGCTTGTGCTGGGCGTAGACGTCGCGCGTGTTGAACCGGCGGAAGCGTTGATGGGTCATGGTCGCGGGGCTCAGGCTGTGAGATAGGCGTGGGCGGCGAGGGTGTGCGTGCGCACGACGTGGAGGAACTCGTCGATGCTCACCC
The DNA here is from genome assembly GCA_016201015.1 of Pseudomonadota bacterium. Lineage (GTDB taxonomy): Bacteria > Pseudomonadota > Alphaproteobacteria > CACIAM-22H2 > CACIAM-22H2 > JACQDQ01. Next base: position 3,728 of record JACQDQ010000313.1, read on the forward strand.
GCTCGCGCGGGCTGGCCATGCCGGAGGGCGAGCAGCCGTAGATATAGGACGGCACGCCGGCTTGGCGCCAGACCTTGCAGTCCGAGGCGCCGATGCTGACCACCGGCTTCGGCTCGAAGCCGCCGAGCGACGCCACTATGCGCTGCAGGATGCGCACCATCTCGTGGCCGGGATCCGACCAGCTTGACGGGCTCGAATGATGCATCAACTCCTCGATGCTGGCCTCGGGATAGCGGCCGGCGACGGCGACCAAGCGTCGGCGCACCTCGTTGCTGTCGAGCCCGACCGGGATGCGCAGATCGACCTCCAGACGACAGTCGCCGGGCAGCATGTTGATCTTGAGGCCGCCTTGGATGACGCCGAAATTGACCGTGATCCGGCCGACGATATCGGCGGCACCGTTGCCCATGACGCGGTCGATGACTTCGCGTCCGGCGTCGAGGGAGGCCGTGACCTGCGGCGGCGCCGGATGGCGCCAATCGCCCAGCGCATCGAGGTCGTTCATGATCCTGCCCATGATGCGGATGGCGTTGGCGGAGAGATGCGGATAGGCGCCGTGCGCGCCGGGCGTATGCACCTTGAATACGGCGCGCAACGTGCCCTTCTCGCCGAAGCGGATGGTTTCCGGCCCGCCGGGCTCGCCATTGAGACAGCAATCGCCGCGCACTTCGTCGCCGAAATGCTCCATGAGGTGGCGCGAGCCGTAATGCCCGCCGGTCTCTTCGTCCGACACGGCCGTGAGGGTGAGGCGGCCTTTGAGGCGGTCGCGCAGGCGATAGAGGTAGGTGAAGGCAAAGACCGACGCGGTGGTGCCGCATTTCATGTCGACGGTGCCACGGCCATGCACATGGCCGTCGGCCACTTTGCCGCTCCACGGCGGATGGGCCCAGCCCGCCGCCGGTCCGGCCGGAAACACGTCGATATGGCCATTGAGGACGAGATGGCGGCCGGGCGCGGCGCCGGAGAAGCTGCCGACAATGTTCGGCATCTCCGGCTTCGCGGCGACGATTCGGTATGGCAGGTGCTCCGAGTCGAGGAACCGGCAAACGAAATCGGCGGCGGCGCGCGTATCTCCCGGCGGGTTAGGGCTTGGCGCCTGGGTAAAGCCGGAGAAGAAGGCGACGAGCTTGTCGCGATCCTGATCGATCCATTCGAGAAGCCGCGCGCGATCGTCGCTCATGGCATGAATTTGTCCGAATTGGCGGAACGGCACCGCTGCATAAGGCGCCGGCAGCACCGATGAATCGCTCGCGGCGCAGTTTGGCGCGGCATGCGAGGCGGCGTCAATCAGCCGGCCGGCCAACAAGGCTATTGACGCCGGCCGACCGTTGACTACGGTGGCGGCACCGCGCATCCAATCTTGCGGGGGGCTGGCCGCGATCTCCTGCCCATCCCCGATCGGCAAGGAATTCCAAGATGATGAATTTGGCCGAGGACCTCGCCAGGCTGGACGCGGAGGGGCGGTCGATTCGCATCGGGCTGATCGGCGCCGGCGAGATGGGCACCGATATCGTGACGCAGGTGAGCCTGATGCCCGGCCTGCGCATCGCGACGCTCGCCTCGCCGCGCGTCGAGCAAGCGCTCAAGGCCTTCGACATCGCCGGAATTTGCCGCGATCGCGCGACTATCTGCGACTCCAAAGTACAGGTCGAATCGGCCGTGCGCGATGGCAAGACGGCGGTGTGCCCTTCGGCGGAACTCGCCTATTCCTGCGAGCAGGTGGATGTGGTGATCGACGCGACCGGCCGCCCGAATGCGGGTGCCGAGGTGGCGATGGGCGCGATGGCTCACGGCAAGCACATGGTGATGATGAACGTCGAGACGGACGTGACGGTCGGTCCCTATCTGCGCCGCCAGGCGGAGCGCGCGGGCGTCGTCTATACGCTGGGCGCCGGCGACGAGCCGAGCGCGACGATGGAACTGATCAACTTCGTGCGCAGCCTCGGCTATCCGGTGATCGCCGCCGGCAAGGGCAAGAACAACGCCTTCAACGTCGAGGCAACGCCCGACCAGTATCGCGCCGAGGCCGAGCGCCGCAACATGAACCCGCGCATGCTGGTCGAGTTCGTCGACGGCTCGAAGACCATGATCGAGATGACGGCCATCGCCAACGCGACCGGCCTCGTGCCCGACAAGCCTGGCATGCACGGACCCGATGCGCCGCTCGACTCGCTGCACAAGGTGCTGTGTCCGCGGGCCGATGGCGGCATCCTGTCGCGGAAGGGCGTGGTCGATTTCACCGTGGCCAAAGGCGTCGCGCCCGGCGTGTTCGTCGTCGCCGAGATGAGCCACAAGCGCCTGCGCGAGCGCATGAGCGATCTCCAGCTTGGCCCGGGCCCGTATTACACCTTCTTTCGGCCGCATCATCTCACGAGCCTGGAGGTGCCGCTGTCGGCCGCGGCGACCGTCCTCTATGGCGCGGCGCATATGCGGCCGCTCGAAGTGCCCGTCGCCGAATGCGCGGCGCTGGCGAAGAAGGACTTGGCGGTCGGCGAGAAGTTGGATGCGATCGGCGAGTACGGCTATCGCGGTTGGGCGATGACGCGGGCGGACGCCAAACGCCTCAACGCCCTGCCGCTTGGGCTGGCGCAGGGTGCGGTGACCACCGTGCCGATCGGGCGCGGGGAGTACTTGACCTACGACAATTGCCGCGTCGACGACAGCCAGAAGATTGTCCAGCTCCGGCGACTGCAGGACCATTTGCTCGACGACGTCAACGGCGCGTAGCCGATCAAGCGGCCCTGTCCGGGATTGATCTAAGCCGGCGTGGTACGCCGGCGCGCGCCGCTTCAGGCAGAGGCGGCGCGGGGCGTGGCAGCCTGGTTTGCGGCCTCGATTTCGGCAACCTTCTTCTCGACCAGGGCGACGATATGGTCGACCAAGTCGATGTCCTTCACCTTGTGGTCGGCCGCCCCGGCCACATAGACGAGATGCGTGCCGTTGCCCCCGCCGGTGAGCCCGATATCGGTGTCGCGCGCCTCGCCGGGGCCATTGACCACGCAGCCGATGATCGACAGCGTGATCGGCGTGGTAATATGCGCCAGTCGCGCCTCGACCTTGGTGACGGTGTCGATGACGTCGAATTGCTGGCGGGCGCAGGACGGGCAGGCGATGACGGTGACGCCGCGGCGGCGCAGCCCCAGCGATTTCAAAATCTCGTAGCCCGCCTTGATCTCCTCGACCGGGTCCGCCGAGAGCGACACGCGGATCGTGTCGCCGATGCCGGTCCACAGCAGCGAGCCGATGCCGATCGCCGACTTGACCGTGCCGCCGCGCAGGCCGCCGGCCTCGGTGATGCCGAGATGCAGCGGATAGTCGCAGGCCTCGGCCAGACCGTGATAGGCGGCGACGGCGAGGAACACGTCGGAGGCCTTGACGCTGATCTTGAACTCGAAGAAGTCGTTGTCCTCGAGGATGCGTGCATGGTTGAGCGCGCTTTCGACCATCGCCGCCGGGCAGGGCTCGCCGTATTTCTCCAGCAGGTCGCGCTCCAGGCTGCCGGCATTGACGCCAATGCGCATCGAGCAGCCGTGATCCTTCGCCGCCTTGACCACCTCGCGCACCCGCTGCGGCGAACCTATATTGCCGGGGTTGATGCGCAGGCAGGCGGCGCCGGCCTCGGCGGCCTCGATCGCGCGCTTATAGTGGAAGTGGATATCGGCGACAATCGGCACGCTGACGGCGGGAATGATCTGGCGCAGCGCAAGGGCCGAATCCTGGTCGGGGCAGGAAATGCGCACGATGTCGGCACCGGCGGCTTCCAGGGCGCGCACCTGCGCCACTGTCGAGACGACATCAGCGGTCGGCGTGTTGGTCATCGACTGCACCGTGATCGGTGCGTCCCCGCCGACGGCCACGCCGCCCACGCGAACTTTGCGGCATTTGCGACGGCGAATCTCGCGATAGGGCCTTACCGACATCGATCGACTCCGGTGCAGGGATGGCGCGACAATATATCAGCCGCCGCTAGGTTCAAGCGCGCTGTGACCGCCGGCCGCGAGCCGGCGACGGGGATTCGCGCAATGGGCCACAGCATACATATTTTTCATGGACTTGCGCCAGCCTCGGAGCCATATAGAGCCCGTCATGAGCGCCCGCCCGTTCATAAAAATGCATGGTCTCGGCAACGATTTCGTCGTCATCGACGCGCGCGAGCGGCCGCTCCGCCTCGACGAGGATAAGGTGCGGGCGATTGCCGATCGGCGGACCGGCGTCGGCTGCGATCAGCTCATCGTCATGGAGCGAGCCAGGCCGGGCTTCGCCGATGTGTTCATGCGTATCCACAACGCCGATGGCGGCGAAGTTGCCGCTTGCGGCAACGCGACGCGCTGTGTCGCCGATCTCATGATGAAGGAAATGGGGCGCGACCATCTGGTGATCGAGACGGCGGCGGGCCTGCTCGATGCCGAGCGCGCGCCGGGTGGTCGCATCACGGTGGATATGGGCCCGGCACGACTGGATTGGCGCGAGATTCCGCTGCGAGAGGCACAGGACACCAACCGCCTCGACCTGTCGCTCGGGCCGCTTCATGGGCCGGCGGCGGTGAACATGGGCAATCCCCACGCCGTGTTCTTTGTCGAGGACGTGGCGAAGATCGATCTCGACAGCCTCGGCCCGGTCCTGGAGCGTCATCCCATGTTTCCGGAGCGGGCCAATATCGGCGTCGCCCAGGTGGTGGCGCCCGACCGCATTCGCCTGCGCGTGTGGGAGCGCGGCGCCGGCGTCACGCGGGCCTGCGGCACGGGAGCGTGCGCGGCCGTTGTTGCGGCGGCCCGGAGGGGCCTTACCGGCCGCAAGGCGACCGCGGTGCTTGACGGCGGCGAGCTCGTCATCGAATGGCTGCCGGACGGCAATGTGCTGATGAGCGGACCCGTTGCCGTGAGTTTCACGGGCGAATTGACCGACCCATGAGCCCCGCTGCGGTCTCTGCGGCGGATGGAACGGCGCGGATAGTCACCTTTGGCTGCCGGCTCAATGTCTTCGAGTCCGAGGTGATTCGCGACCTGGCGCGGCAGGCCGGTCTCGATCGGATGATCATCGTCAATAGCTGTGCCGTAACCGCGGAGGCGGAACGGCAGGTGCGGCAGACCATCCGGCGACTGCGCAGAGAATCTCCCGATGCGCGGATCGTCGTCACCGGCTGCGCGGCGCAGGTCGCGGCGGCGCGTTTTGCCGCGATGCCCGAGGTCAGCCACGTGCTGGGCAACGCCGAGAAGCTCGAACCTGCCGCTTGGGCGACACTGGGTCGCGCGGCCGACGCGCCACGGCTCCAGGTCGGCGACATCATGTCGGTGCGCGAAACGGCGGGGCATCTGGTCGCCGGCTTCGACGGCCACACCCGCGCCTTCGTCGAAGTGCAGCAGGGCTGCGATCACCGCTGCACCTTCTGCATCATTCCCTACGCCCGCGGCCCGAGTCGATCGGTGCCGGCCGATCGGCTTGTCGAACATGCCCGCACTCTGGTCGGGAACGGCATTCGGGAGATGGTGCTGACCGGGGTCGATCTCACCGCCTATGGCCGGGATTTGCCGGATCGGACGACGTTGGGCGCCATGGTTCGTCGCCTGCTCGATGCCGTGCCGGAGCTGCCGCGGCTGCGGCTGTCTTCCGTCGATCCGGCCGAGATCGATGCTGACCTCTGGCGAGCGATTGCCGAGGAGCGGCGCCTGATGCCGCATTTGCATTTGAGCCTGCAAGCGGGCGACGACATCATCCTGAAGCGCATGCGGCGGCGCCATTCGCGCCAGGGCGCTCTCGCCGCCTGCCATCGCGCACGCGCCGTCCGCCCGGAAATAGCGCTGGGCGCCGATCTGATCGCCGGCTTCCCGACCGAAAGCGAGGAGATGTTCGCGCGCACGCTATCCTTGATCGACGATGCCGCGTTGGATTATGTCCATGTCTTCGCCTTCTCGCCGCGGCCGGGGACGCCGGCCGCCCGGATGCCGCAACTGCCGCGGCCGCTGGTCGACGCACGCGCCGCGCGTTTGCGGATGGCGGCCGCGGAGGCGCGCCGTCGCTTCCATGCGCGTCAACCGGGCAGCCACGCGCGCGTGCTGGCCGAGGGCGATGGCCGCAGCGGCCACGCCGAGAATTTCGCGTCGGTGCGGCTCGATCGGCCGATGCCCCGTGGCGCAATCGTCGACGTGGAGATCGTCGGCGTTCGCCCCGATGGGCTCGACGGGCGCAGCTTGACGGCAGATAGGTAGCCGGCATGGCCGGCGGCTGGTTTCTGCGGCTCAAGACTGGCTTGAGCCTGACGTCGGAGCGGCTGGTCGAGCGAATTGGCCACGCGCTCGGTCGCGGCACACTCGACGCGGCAACGCTCGGCGAGTTGGAGGAGGCGCTCATCTCGGCCGATCTTGGGCCGGCGGTCGCCCAACGCCTGGTCGAAGGGCTGCGTGGACGGAGGTTTGATGCCGGGGCGAATGTCGACACGGTGCGCCGGGCCTTGGCCGAAGACATCGCCAAGATTCTTGCGCCGGTCGCCCGGCCCTTCGCGCTCGACCACACGAGAATGCCGCATGTCGTCCTGGTGGTGGGCGTCAACGGCAACGGCAAGACGACGACGATCGGCAAGCTGGCGCTGCGCCACACGACCGCCGGACATCGCGTTGTTCTGGCCGCCGGCGACACATTCCGCGCGGCGGCCGTCAGCCAACTGAAAATTTGGGGTGAGCGCAGCCGCAGCGTCGTCGTCGCCGGTACGCCGGGGGCGGACGCCGCTGCGCTCGCTTATGAAGCCTTGGCGAAGGGGCGTGCCGAACATGCCGACCTGCTGCTGATCGACACCGCCGGGCGCCTGCACAACAAGACCGATCTGATGGCCGAGCTGGTCAAGATCGTGCGCGTGATCCGCAAGCTCGATCCGAGCGCGCCGCACGATGTGCTGCTTGTCCTCGACGCGACGACGGGTCAGAACGCGCTCACTCAAGTCGACGTATTCAAGAGCATGGTCGACGTGACGGGACTCGTCATCACCAAGCTGGACGGCAGCGCGCGCGGCGGCGTTCTTGTCGCCATTGCGGAAAAATTCGGGCTGCCGGTCGTCGCAATCGGAATCGGAGAGGGGAGCGACGACCTCTCGGAGTTCACTCCGACCGAGTTCGCCAACAGCCTGCTTGGCATCGACCAGCACGCGTAAGTTGAATCATGTAGACTCATGGAAAATGAGGCTTTCCGCGGCTTTGTTGCGGCGCAACGACGATCGCCATCAAGATTTTGGGCTGTCAAGAATATTTTTCACAACCGATTGCGTGATGCTCAAGATATAGTAGCTCTGAATTGTCAAGGCCCTGCCTATTGAATTTTCTTGACACAGGGTTGCATTTGTTGAATTCCTATTGTCGGTTGGGTCGTCATTTGGGGGTGTTTCACGACCTGGGGGACAATTCGGATGACGCGTTCCGCGACATTCGCCCCGCGCGCTCTCATCGGCCCGGCCCATCGGAAACAAGGAGTCACAATCATGGCAGCGAAGAAGAAAGCGAAAAAGAAGGGCAAAAAGAAGAAGTAGGCCCTACGCTCGGTGCGTTAGAACAAACAGTTCTATTCTGACACCACACCTCAAGATGCGTTGGACGGTCGTAGGGCTGTCCAACGCATTTTATTTTGGCCGCCGGCGCGCCGCGCTTTGCTCCGCGCTTTCGCCGGTCCGCCGATGATCGCGACTCGGCTTCCGACGGTCCCAGCGCCGTCACGCGGTTCATGACATGGATGCCGTCGATGAAGCTTGATGTCGGGGTTGCCGCCCTCGTCCTCCTCGCCGCTTTGCTGCACGCAAGCTGGAATGCCGTCGTCAAATCCGACCGCGACCGCCTCGTCTCGTTGTCGATCGTCATGCTGTCGGGTGCCATAATGGGCCTAGTGCTGGCGCCGTTCGTTCCGTTTCCCGATCGCGCCGCTTGGCCTTATCTCTTCGCTTCGATCGTCATTCACTACGCCTATTACTTCTCGCTGCTGCGCGCCTACGCGCATGGCGATTTGAGCCATGTCTATCCGATTGCCCGTGGGCTTGGGCCGCTGCTTGTCGCCGCGCTGTCGGGCCGCTTGGTGGGCGAGCACCTCAACCTGCAGGAGCTCGGCGGCGTCATGCTGGTATCGGCCGGGATCGGCAGCCTGGCGCTGGCCTATGGCCTGCCGCGCGGAGCGGAGTGGCGCCCGACGCTTTATGCCATCGGCACCGGCGTTACCATCGCCGGCTATACGATCGCCGATGGCCTCGGCGTCCGCAGTTCCGGACATTCCCTGGGCTACATCGTCTGGCTCAACATCCTCGAAGGGCCAGGGCTGCTGGTCATCGCCTTCTGGCGGCGCGGCTTCAAGATTGTCCACCATCTGCGCCAGTACTGGCTGCGCAGTGCTGCCGGTGGCGTCGTGGCATCGTTAGGCTACGGCATCGCCATCTGGGCCATGGGGCAAGGCGGGCTCGCGCATGTCGCAGCATTGCGCGAGACCTCCGTGCTGTTTGCCGCGCTGATGGGCTCATTCCTGCTCAAGGAGCCGTTCGGCCGACGCCGCATCGCCGCCGCGGCGCTCGTCGTGGCC
>JACQDQ010000238.1 GCA_016201015.1 Pseudomonadota bacterium
GCGCCGCGGCGCCATCGGGATGCGAATGATAGTGGCCGACAATTCCACGAGTGCCCTGGCCGAGCGAGCGTGTAACATCGAGCCACAGCTGCGGGTCTATCTCGAAGCGGTCGCGCTGCGACGCGAAATTCCGGCTCTCCGCGACGTCAATCACATGGACCACGTCGCCGGCGCCGCGCACGCCCAGCAATAGGCCGCAGCACTCGGCCGGATAGGTGTGCACCGCGTGCGCAGCCATGCGGGCGACCAGATCCTGTCGGATGACGATCATCGCGGCTCAGTCACGCGCCATTCGCCGACCAGCGCGCCTGTGGCGGGGTCGAGCACCAACAGGCGCTCGGCCCCATCCGCCGCCACCCTGACGACGACGTAGCGTCCCGCCGCGACCACTTCCTGCACCTTCGTACCGGCGGTCAGACCCAGACCGGATTTTCCCCACGATGCGTCGGCAAGTCGCCCGGCCTGGCGCGCCACGCCCCAGAACACCAGGCCGACGCCGACGACGAGCAGGATTCCCATGCCGATGACGAGTATCTTGAGCGTGCGCATGGGTTTGGGTAAGCCGGGACAATCTGTTCAAAGGTCGACGGACGGGACCATGGCTGGCGGCCGTACCATTACTGTGACCATCGATGCGACCGCCGCGGGCCAGCGGCTCGACCGCGCACTGGTCGCGGCCCTCGCGCCGCAGGTGCCGGACCTGTCGCGCAGCCGCCTCAAGGCGCTGATCGAAGCCGGCCGGGTTACTGGCGAGGCGACCATAGTCGACCCCTCACGGAGGGTCAAACTAGGCCAAATATTCGCCATATTTCTTCCCGACCCTGAGCCTACCGTGATCGAGGGGCAGGCCTTGCCGCTCGCCATTATCTTCGAGGACGCCCACGTGATCGTTGTCGACAAGCCGCCTGGCCTGGTCGTGCATCCGGCACCCGGCAATCCCGACCGCACGCTGGTCAATGCGCTGATCGCGCATTGCGGACAGGAGCTTGCCGGTATCGGCGGCGTTCAGAGACCGGGTATCGTTCATCGTTTGGATAAGGACACCAGCGGCCTCATCGTCGCGGCAAAGACCGAGCGGGCGCACCGATCGCTTACCGAACAGTTCGCTGCGCGCACGGTCGACCGCGCCTATGCGGCGCTGGTCTGGGGCGTGCCGCGACCGCGCAGCGGCGAGATCGCCCTGGCCATCGGCCGCTCGTCAAAAAATCGCAAGAAGATGGCCACGGTCCGCCGCGGCGGTCGCGCCGCCCTCACCCGCTATAAGGTGGTGCAGGAATTCGCGGGCGGGGCCGTGAGTCTAGTTGAATGCAGGCTGGCGACCGGCAGGACGCACCAGATCCGCGTGCATATGACGGCGATCGGCCATCCCCTCCTGGGCGACCCGGTCTATGGCCGCCCGCGCGGCCGCTGGCAGGCCCTGCCGGCGGCAGCGGCAGCGGCGGTAGGTCGGTTCGACCGTCAGGCGCTCGATGCCTGGCTGCTCTGGTTTACCCACCCGGAAAGCGGTGAGAGAATGCGCTTCACAAAAAATTATTCTCATGATATCAATTCGTTAGTATCAATCCTAGAGTCGGTATAATTTTTTTAGGGAAGCGCGTGTGAACCGGCGTGTTATAAATAGGGATAATGCCCAGCGGATGTGGCGATCCGCCTGGATGAACAGAATCAGAAACAGACGACCTAGGTGGAGGCGGCAGTAGGTTCCGCAATGGCAACCCGTATCCCCGCTCTGACGGCTGAAGGCAGCCTATCCCGGTATCTCCAGGAAATCCGCAAGTTCCCCATGCTGGTGGCGGACGAGGAGTTCATGCTGGCCAAGCGTTGGCGCGAGCACGCCGATTCCGAGGCCGCGCACCGGCTGGTAACGAGCCACCTGCGGCTCGTTGCCAAGATCGCCATGGGCTACCGCGGCTATGGCTTGCCGCTGTCCGAGCTCATTTCCGAAGGCAATGTCGGCATGATGCAGGCGGTCAAGCGCTTCGACCCGGACCGCGGCTTCCGCCTGGCCACCTACGCCATGTGGTGGATTCGCGCCGCGATCCAGGAGTACATCCTGCACTCGTGGTCCCTGGTGAAGATGGGGACGACCGCCGCACAGAAGAAGCTTTTCTTCAATCTGCGCAAGCTCAAAGGGCAGATGCGGGCGATCGAGGAAGGCGATCTGACCCCGGAGCACGTGAAGAAGATCGCCAAGGAACTCGACGTGCCCGAGGCCGATGTCGTGAACATGAATCGGCGCCTGATGAGCCCGGATCATTCGCTCAATGCGCCACTGCGCAATGACGGCGAGGGCGAGTGGCAGGACTGGCTGGTCGACGAGAACGATAACCAGGAAGTTCAACTCGCCGAAGCGCAGGAAATGGCCCGTCGGCAAAAGATGCTGGCGCGCGCGATGCGCTCGCTGAACGAGCGCGAGCGCCGCATCCTGACCGAGCGGCGCCTGCGCGACGAGCCGGCGACCCTCGAAGAGCTGTCGCAGCAATACGGCATCAGCCGCGAGCGCGTGCGGCAGATCGAGGTGCGTGCCTTCGAAAAATTGCAGAATGCGATGAAAGCAATGTCGATCGAAGACACGACGAAAGAGCGCGCGCCCGTGTGACCGAGCTGCCCGCGCAGCTTGTGCATAATTCCTATTTCTTGCCGCCGGCGACCTCGGGCCCCCACGCTGCGACGAGCGCCTCTTGCCGCTTGCGCAGTTGATGGGCCCGCCACGTCGCCTGTTGTTCAAGACCCAAGGCGACGACGACCGGAACGAACGTGTAAACCGCCCAGCCGACGGCGGCGGCGCCATAGATGACCAGCCAGGCGAATGCGTCGCGCACGACACTCCACCCGCCGCTAGGCTGCGTCAGGATGTCGAGAAGATAGCCGCTCATCGCGCCGACGGTAAGCGCCCCGACGGTAATCGCGGCGCGCTTGTCGGGATCGGCATCGACCACCCCGGCGACGGCAGCCGGCGCCAGACCACCAAGCAGCAGCAGGAGCAATGGCAGCTTGAGCGCGGCAAGCGCCACGCCCAGGCCTGTGATGACGATCCAGACAAAGCCTGAGCCGCCGCCTTGGCGTTTGGCCAAAGGCTGCGGCCGTCGTCTCGCTGCGCTGCGCCCGGCGTTCACAGTGTCCTCGACAAGAAGGTGGCGGACACCACCAGCAACGCCACGCACGCGGCGAGCACCGCCGCGATGTCGCGGCCAACCCGTTGCGCAGTGCGCCGGCGCGCAGCCGGCGTGTTGCCGGCGATCTGCTGCTCGGCCGCCACATACTCGGCCTGAGCGGCGGTGAACGCCAATGCGTCACTCTGCAGCGCCCGTTCGTTGTCGACCTCCGCCAGCAACCCGGCAAGATCGCCGCGCTGCCCGATCTCGGCCGCGCGCCGGTTGATCTGCGCGCGCAACTCCAGCGAGCGGTAGCGTTCGATTGCTGGCCGGATGAATCCCACGCACCAGGTGGCAAGCGCCGGCACGGGTTGTGACCGATACTCCTTCTGCAGCTTGGCAAGAAGCCGCAGAACGGCGAGCACGCCATTCGCGTCCGGCTCGGTCTTGCCGAGGACCAGCGCAAACGTCGCGGGATCGTAGCTGCCCCTCACTACAAGAAAGGCCGCCACATGACGATCGATCGGCAGCTTTCTTCCGCCGACCTCTCGCATCGCTGCGTTGAGAGCCGGCAACAGCTGCGAGGCCTCCATCATCAAATGCTTCGCCGTGAGCGGACTGCGACACGGCATGGCGGGATTGAGCTCGTATAGGCAGCGTTCAAGACCGAAACCCGGCGCCGGATTGCCGATCCATTGACTCAGGCGCTCGCAAGTCACGATTGGCGAGATGAGACGCGAATGCGGCCCGCCCTGGGCCAACAGCCACTGGCCGGCGATATTCCAGCGAAGGAAATCGGCAATGATCTGGTTCCCACCGGCTCGCGTGGTGGCCATGGCGAGCGCCGGACCCAGGCCGTCGAAGCGCAGATTGAGGCCGCGGAAGCGCATCGGCCCGCTCGGGTCGAGAATCATGCAGGCGCGCGCGACGATGAGCGAATCCGGCGCCGCGCGGCCCCCGGACATCGGCGCAGCGACAGCCGCGGCAAACCGTTCTGCCATGGCCGGATCTCCGAGCTCTTCCTTCGCCCATCTCGTGACGGCGTCGGTGCCGATGATCCGCACTGCCTTGTCCCAGTTGCGGCCGAATGCGTGCGCAAGTTCGCGCGCGGTGTGAAATTCACGGCCATCGAAGCCGAAGGGCACCTTGGCCCGGCGATCGCGATTGATGCGCGTTTCCGGCTGGCGCTTGCCGGCAATCCAGGACTGCAGCTCGGCCACCGACCAGCGCGCCTCCGGCGAGTCGGACAATAGGCCGCGCAGACAGTCGACCATCTCCGGCGGCAGAACGCGCATCTCGACGCAGGCGCCAAGTGAGCCGCGCTCGATGCGGCTGGACAACAGCGCGTCGGGGTCGAGATCGGCGCCCGGTATGCGGCCGAGAAAGAGCGCAAGCAACGTCATGCCCAGCGCAAACATGTCGTCGGCCGGCGCGCCGGCGCCGCGGGCCTCCGGGTCGGCCATGGCACTCTCGATCGATTCGAAAATCGCTGGTTGATCGAATGCCGCGGGCGTCGCCGAACACGGGCCAAGCGCTAGCTGCGTACGGGCCGCGTCGACGTAGTAGAGATTGTCCGGCCGGATGGCGCGATGGGTGAGCTTCAGTTGGGCGAGCACCGCCAGCGTCGCCGCAACTGGCGTGAGGAAATCGCGGAGCAGCCGCTCCTTCTGAAACGGCGGAAAGGTCGCCGCAGACGGCGCGACACGTCCGCCGAGCGGGCCCTCGACGATCACGGCCATGCGCTGGCCTTGGGCACCCGGCCAGTCGACGGCACCGACCTCGAGCAGCCGCAACATGCCGATCCCGCCCAGCTTTGCGAATACTTCGACGGCATCGAGGCGTGGCGGCAGCTCGGCACCGCAGATCAGCGCGCCGCAGACCAGATCAGGGTTGTGCTTGCCGGCTGCATGGAATGCCGGCGTGCTTGGAGTCGCCAGGTCGGCGAACGGACGGTCGGGGTAAATTTCGAAATGAGCGCCCAGCGCAACGACGCCGCGCCCTGCGGCCGGCGCCGGCGCGGTACTCGGCTGAGGGTTCGCCTGTCCGCTGGTGGCTGACATCCTGGTCCTTCCCATCCCATAAATAGGGTAAGGATGGCGAAGGAATGGTTAACAATATCAGGCTTTACAATACCTTGCGGGAACCGCGCGGCACTTCACCGCCGCCCCATGCCACGCCGTCCTGCGGCAGCCGCAGGGATCGACCGGGCGCAACGGACGTGCCCGACAATCCGCGGTTTGGCCAGGGCGGCGATTAGTCGGCAAAAGGATCCGCGACCAAGATCGTATCGGCGCGCTCCGGGCTCGTCGACAGCAGGGCCGCCGGCGCGCCGATCAGCTCTTGGATGCGGACAATATACTTGATCGCGGCGGCCGGCAGCTCGGCCCAGGAGCGTGCCCCGCGCGTGCTGGTGCCCCACCCCTCGATCGTCTCGTAGACCGGCTCGATCGCCGCCTGAGTCGCCGCCGCGGCCGGCAGGTAGTGAAACGTCTCGCCGCGGCAGCGATAGGCCGTGCAAATCTTAATTTCCGGGAAACCATCAAGTACATCGAGCTTGGTCAAGGCGATGCCGTTGATACCGCCAACCCGGATCGCCTGCCGCACCATCACCGCATCGAACCAGCCGCAGCGCC
>JACQDQ010000239.1 GCA_016201015.1 Pseudomonadota bacterium
GAGCGGCGGCACGCTCGGATCGATCTCCATGGCCGGATGGCTCTCCAGCATGCTGCGCTGGAAATAGATCCAGCGCGCGCGCTCGCCGGTCTCGCCGTCGGGGATGCGGCTCAAATACGGCGCCAACTCGTTGCCGACCTGGCGAAAGACCTGCTCGCAGTCGCTCAGCGGAACGCTGCCGACGAGATGGACCAAACCCGATGCCGACGACATGAAAGGTCTCCGTTCGCGAGGGATGGACCGCCAACACGAATGACCGTAGTGTTGAGCGCCGGCCAAGAACAACGCAAGGGGAGGAATATCGTATGCGCCGTATTGTGATCGGCTCCATGACTGCGGTCCTGTGCCTGTCGGCGCTGCCGGCGGCGGCCCAGACCATCGAGCTCAAGATGAGCCATTTCGTGGCGCCGACGCACGAATGGACCAAGGATTTCCTCGGCGCCTGGGCCAGCGAGGTCGGCACGCGCACCGGCGGCAGGGTCAAGATCGAGATCTACGGCGCCGGCAGCACGTTCGGCAACGCCGCGCGGCAATACGATCAGGTGGTCAACGGGGTCGTCGACATCGCCAACGGGCTGCGCTCGATTCCGGCGGGGCGGTTCACCAAGACCTCGATCATCGAGATGCCGTTCCTGGTCAACTCCGCCGACGCGGCGACGCGCACGCTGTGGGCGATGTATCCGAAATTCCTCGCCGACGAGTACAAGGAGGTGAAGGTGCTGGTGCTGCACGCGCATAACGGTGCGCTGATCCACACGCGCAGCAAGCAGATCGCCAAGATGGAAGACCTCAAGGGCATGCGCATCCGCTCGCCCGGCGCCGTCACCAACGAGTTTCTCAAGTCGCTCGGCGCCGAGCCGGTCGGCATGCCGCCGACCGAGATCTACGAGAACCTGCAGAAAGGCGTGATCGAGGGCGTCGCCACGACATGGGACCTGCTCAACACGGCCAAGCTCGCCGAGGTCACCAAATACCATCTCGATGTCGGCGCCTATGTCGCCTCGTTCTACTTCGTGATGAACAAGCAGCGCTACGAGGGCCTGCCGGCCGATGTGCGCAAGGCGATCGACGACGTGTCGGGCGACTGGCTGGTCGAGCGCCTCGGCGGCTGGTGGGACCGCTGGGACGAGCTCGGCCGCCAGGCCGCGGCGGCGCGCGGCAACGTCGTCAACCGGCTGGCGCCGGAGGAGCGCGCGCGCTGGGAAAAGGATGGGCAGGCGGCGATCGAGGCGTGGCTGCAGCGCATGGAGAAGGAAGGCGCGCCCAACGCCCGCGAGCTCTACACCGAGGCCAAGCGCCTGGTCGCCCAGTTCGAGAAGCGCCGGTTCTGATCTTGGGCCATGAACGACGCGCCCGCCGGCGGCGGCGGGCGGCAATCTGCGGGTCGGGGGACTCCTGAGGATGCGACGCGTCTACGGCGCGGCGGCGACGCTCTCGCGCGTGGGCGGCGCGGCCAGCCTCGCTCTCGTGCTGTTGGCCGGCATCGTCACGGTGGCCGACATCGGGCTGCGGTCCGTCACCGGCCGCGGCATTCTCGGCACCACCGACATCATCCAGCTTCTCGTCATGGCGGCAGCCTTTTGCGCCATCCCCTACGGCTTCTTCGCCGATAGCCATGTCGCGGTCGATCTGTTGATGGGCGGCCTGTCGCCGCGCGCGGTCGCCGCGATCAAGGCGGTGTCGGCGCTGCTCGGCGCCGCCGTGCTGGCCGGCATCGCCTATTTCGGCGGACATCAGGCGGTGATCGAGGCCGGCTACGGCGACAAGTCGTCGACCATCGACATCCCCAAGACCTATTACTGGATATGGCTGGTCGGTGGCTGCGCGGCCTCCGCGGCGGCGGCGGTCGTCGTCGCGCTGCGGCAATTGATCCTCGCCGGCGGCGGCGCCGACATCGCCGAAGCGGAGTAGCGGATGACCGACACCGCCATCGGCGCCAGCGGATTCGTCATCGTCATCGCCCTGATCCTGGCGCGGGTGCCGGTCGCCATCGCCATGGGCATTGTCGGCGCGGCCGGGCTCGCCATCCTGTCGCCGTGGAAGAGCGTCGGCTTCATCCTCGGCACCGCGCCGTTCGAGGCGGTCTATCCCTACGGCCTGTCGGTGGTGCCGCTATTCGTCGTCATGGGCATCTTCGCCGCGCATGCCGGCCTGTCGGCCCAGCTCTATCAGTCGGCCTATGCCTTCGTCGGCCATTGGCGCGGCGGCCTCGCCCACGCGACGGTCGTCGCCTGCGCCGCGTTCGGCGCGATCTGCGGCTCGTCGATTGCGACAGCCGCGACGATGTGCCGCGTGGCGCTGCCCGAGATGCGGCGGCGCGGCTACGACGACCGCATCGCCGCGGCGTCGATCGCCGCCGGCGGCACCCTCGGCATCATGATCCCGCCGTCGATCTTCTTCGCCATCTACGGCCTGCTGACCGAAACGTCGATCGGCAAGCTGTTCGTCGCCGGCATCCTGCCGGGCGTGCTCGGCACCGCCTGCTACATGACGGCGATCAAGCTGGCCACCCGCGCCCGGCCGGCCCTGGCGCCCGCCGGCGAGCGCGTCGCCTGGCGCGAGCGCGGCCGCGCCCTCGCCGAGGTGTGGGCGGTGCTGCTGCTGTTCGTCGTCGTCATCGGCGGCATCTATGTCGGCGTCTTCTCGCCGACCGAGGGCGCCGGCGTCGGCGCCGTCGGCGCGCTGGCCTTCACCGTCGCCCGCCGCCAAATGAGCCGGCAACGGCTGCGCGAGGCCGTGCACGAGGCGGCCGGCACCGTCGGCATGATTTTCCTGATCCTGGTCGGCGCCACGCTGTTCAGCGCCTTCCTCGAGACCAGCAAGCTGCCGGGCGTCATGTCGCGCGCCACCGCCGATCTCGGGCTGCCGCCGCTCGTCGTCCTGCTCGCGCTGATGGCGTTCTACATCGTGCTCGGCTGCGTCATGGACAGCCTGTCGATGATCCTGCTGACCGTGCCGGCGGTTTTTCCCCTGGTCAAGGCGCTCGGCATCGATCCGATCTGGTTCGGCGTGCTGCTGGTCACGGTGTCCGAGATCGGCATGATCACGCCGCCGGTCGGCATGAATCTGTTCGTCATCCAAGGGGTCGGCCGCCTGCCGCTCAAGACCATCGTCGCCGGCATCTGGCCGTTCGTCGGCGCCGACCTGGTGCGCCTGACGCTGCTGCTCGCCTTTCCGGCGATCTCGACCTGGCTGCCGTCGCTGATGCGCTAAGCCGATGCGCCATCCGTTTTGCCGCGTGCGGCGCTTGCCGTGTATGGTCGCCTGACGCAAACTCGCGGGAGCAAGCAATGCCAGACTTCACGGGCAAGACCGTCGCCATCACCGGCGCCAGCTCCGGCATCGGCCGCGCGACGGCCAAGCTGTTCGCGGACGGCGGCGCCGCCGTCATCGCCACCGGCCGGCGCCAAGCCGAGCTCGCCGGCCTCGTCGCCGAGACGCGCGGCGCGCCGGGCAGCGTCCGCACGCTCGCCGGCGATATCACCGACCCCGCCTTCATCGCGCGCTACGCCGAGTTCGCCGGGCCGGTCGACATCCTCGTCAACAACGCCGGCACGCTCAAGCACACGCCGTTCCTCGAGGGCGATCCCGCGGACTGGCGGCGCGTCTTCGAGGTCAACGTCGTCGCGCTCATGCACCTGACGCAGCTCGTCGCCCGCGGCATGGTCGAGCGCCGGCACGGCCACATCATCAACATCTCGTCGGTCTTGGCGCGCAAGGTGTTCCCCTACATGCTCGCCTATTCCGCGACCAAGCACGCGGTGGCGGCGGTGACGCGCGGCCTGCGCCTCGAGCTGGCCGAGCACGGCATCAAGGTGAGCGAGGTGGCGCCGGGCATGGTGGCGACCGCGATCAACCGCGAGGTCGAGCACCCCACCGTCGTCACCTCATATCGCGCGCGCAAATTCGCGCCGCTGCCGCCCGAGGAGATCGCCCGCGCCATCGTCTATGCCGCCGCCGCCGGCCCCGATTCCTGCCCCGAGCTGATCGAGGTGATGCCGCTCGGCCAGCTCGGCTGAGGCAATGTTCCACGTGGAACAATTCGAGTCGCCGTTTCGTCGCAATGAGTTGGAAGGAGTCTAGGAATATGTCCGGAAAGATCGATGCGCGCCTTGCACAACTTGGGATTGTATTGCCCAGCCTGTCCGCCCCCGCCGCCAACTACGTGCCGACCGTGCGCAGCGGGAATCTTTTATTCGTCGCCGGCCAGGTGACGTTCCAGGACGGCAAGGTGCAATTTGTCGGCAAGCTCGGCCGCGAATTCGCCGTCGAGGACGGCCAGAAGGCGGCGCGGCTGTGCGCGCTCAACATCATGGCGCACGTCAAGGCCGCGCTCGGCGGCGATCTCGACCGGGTCAAGCGCTGCGTGCGGCTCGGCGGCTTCGTCAACGCGGTGCCCGACTTCACCGACCACCCGAAGGTGGTGAACGGCGCCTCCGACCTCATCGTCGAGGTGTTCGGCGAGGCCGGCAAGCACGCGCGCGCCGCGGTCGGCTGCGGCTCGCTGCCGCTCGGCGTCGCGGTCGAGGTCGAGGCGGTGTTCGAGGTGGCGTGAGCTGCGCGAGATTACGCGCAGCGCTCGGACTCACGGGCACACATGGAGGGAGGGGCCGATCGACCATCGGCGCCACCGACCTTGATGGCAGCCGGCGACCCAGCGCCCGGAGAACGTCTCGCCCGTATTGCTCCAGAACACGCCGACGCCGTCGGGCTCGCCGGCGCGAAATTCACCGTCGTAGCGGTCGCCGTCGGCCAAGGTGAAAACGCCGCGCCCGTCGGGCAGATTGTCGCGAAACTCGCCCTCGTAACGGCTGCCATTGGCATAGGCCACGACTCCGCGACCGTTCACCTTGCCGTCGCGCCATTCGCCCTCGTAGCGGTCGCCGTTCGCCAGGATGATCAGCCCTCGCCCGTTGAACACGCCGTCGCGGAACTCGCCGTCGTAGCGGTCGCCTCTGGCCAAGATCGCCGTGCCGCGGCCGTTGTATTTGCCGTCGCGCCATTCGCCGTCGTAGCGATCGCCCTCGGTCGTGACCGAAACGCCGCGCCCGTTCTGCTTGCCGTCGCGGAATTCGCCGTCGTAACGGTCGCCATTGGCTTCGATGAAGGCGCCGCGCCCGGTCGCCTTGCCATCGCGATATTCGCCCTCGTGGCGATTGCCGTTGACCATGGTGGTGACGCCGCGTCCGTGCTGTTTGCCGTCGCGGAACTCACCGTCGTAGCGGTCGCCCGCGGTCGCCGCATAGGTGCCGCGTCCGGCAAACTTTTCGTCGCGCCATTCGCCTTCATAATGACCGTTGGCAGACGTGAATGTGCCGTGGCCGTGACGCAAGCCGTCGCGCCACTCGCCGTCATAGTGGTTGCCGTTCGCCCACAGGCAGTTGCCGCGCCCATTATGCTTGCCGCCGCGCATCTCGCCCTCGTAGCGATCGGCCTTGTCGCCCAGCCGCCACTCCAGGATGCCGCGACCCGTCGCGCGGCCGTCGGCGCCGCAAGCGCCGCTCCACGTGACGGTCTCGCCTGCCGCCGGCGACGCGTCCCACACCCAGCATCCGGCGCGGGTATCGGCCATCCAGCCGGGGTGTCCCGGCGCGGCGCGCTGGTCGGCAGGCGGCGGCGCCGGGCGCGATTGCGCGCGCGGCGATGTTTGCGCGAGGGCGCCGACCGACAGCAGGCAGGCCGCCAGCGCCGCCGTCCAAATGAGCGCACGAGCGTCGATCAATCCGGACATGAGGCCCCCTGCCGATCGAATGATGCGAATAATGCCGCGCGCAAATGCCCGCTATGAGTGTATAGCGCAAAACGTATCGCGGCACTGGTTTATTCCCGATGCCGGGGCGGAACGGCCTTTGTCGAACCACGGAAATAATTTTAACGCAGAGTACGCCGAGAATAAACGCGGAGGACGCTGAGAAAAAGATTATCGGCGCGCGGCCCGGCCGCGCGCCATAAATTCACGCTCCGCCCTCTCTGCGCCCCCTCCGCGCCCTCTGCGTTAAACTCCGACTCCTCGGCGTCCTCTGCGTTAAAATCCATCTCTCTGGCTGCCGTTCAAGGTGCCTCATCGATGACAGCAATGACGTGGGTGCGGCGCGGCTGGTAGAGTCCGCGTGGTGGCGCAGATTGAGGCAGACGCGCAATGCGGATTCTCTTGGCCAGCTCTCTCCACTCGTCATGGCAGGCCCCCGGGCCCGGACCCGGGGGTTTGCGGCCATCCACGCCTTTCTTCGACCGGAGAAGAATCCGTGGCCGGGACGGCCGAAGGCCGCCCAGGAGAC
>JACQDQ010000243.1 GCA_016201015.1 Pseudomonadota bacterium
GGTGGCGCCGTAAAGCACGGTGTTGCCGACGATGGCATTGAGGTTCGACTGCAGCGGCGAGGACGTCATCGGCCGGACGACGATGGTGCCGCCCGACAGCCCCTTGCCGACATAGTCGTTGGCATCGCCGAACACTTCGAGCTTCAGGCCCTGCACGGCGAAGGCGCCGAGCGATTGCCCGGCCGAGCCGCGCAGCCGCACGGTGATGTGGCCGGGCCTGAGGCCCGCCATGCCGAAGCGGCGTGTGATCATCGACGACAGCCGCGTGCCGATGGCGCGATGCGTGTTGCGGATGTTGTAGGCGAGCTGCATCTTCTCGCCGTCTTCGAGCGCGGCGCGCGCGTCGACGAGCATCTGCGCATCGAGCGTATCGGGCACTTCGTTGCGGCCCTTGAGCGCGCAGTGGCGCGGGAACTCGCCGGAATCGGCCTGCACCAGGATCGGATTGAGGTCGAGATCGTCGAGATGCTCGTCGCCGCGCAGCACTTGCGTCAGCAGATCGCTGCGGCCGATGACGTCCTGCAGCGAGCGGAAGCCGAGCGCGGCGAGAATCTCGCGCACCTCCTCGGCGACGAAGGAGAACAGGTTCACCACCTTCTCCGGCGTGCCCTCGAATTTGGCGCGTAGCTTCGGATCCTGCGTGCAGACGCCGACCGGGCAGGTGTTGGAGTGGCACTGCCGCACCATGATGCAGCCCATCGCCACCAGCGAGGCGGTGCCGATGCCGTACTCGTCGGCGCCGAGCATGGCGCCGATCACCACGTCGCGCCCGGTCTTGATGCCGCCATCGACGCGCAGCTTCACGCGATGGCGCAGCCGGTTGAGGGTGAGCACCTGATTGGCCTCGGACAGGCCCATCTCCCACGGCACGCCGGCATACTTGATCGACGATTGCGGCGAGGCGCCGGTGCCGCCGACATGCCCCGAAATCAGGATGGCGTCGGCCTTGGCCTTGGCCACGCCCGCGGCGATGGTGCCGATGCCGGAGCGCGCGACCAGCTTGACGCAGACCTGCGCATCCGGGTTCACCTGCTTCAGGTCGTAGATGAGCTGCGCCAGATCCTCGATCGAGTAGATGTCGTGGTGCGGCGGCGGGCTGATCAGCGTGACGCCGGGCTGAGAATGGCGCAGCCGGGCGATCAACTCGGAGATCTTGACGCCGGGAAGCTGCCCGCCCTCGCCCGGCTTGGCGCCCTGCGCGATCTTGATCTCGATCTCGCGGCAGTTGTTCAGATACTCGGTGGTGACGCCGAAGCGGCCGGAGGCGATCTGCTTGATGGCAGAGGAGGCGTTGTCGCCGTTCGGGCGCGGCTTGTAGCGCGCCGGGTCCTCGCCGCCCTCGCCCGAATCCGACTTGGCGCCGATGCGGTTCATGGCGATGGTCAACGTCTCATGCGCCTCGGGCGACAGCGCGCCGAGCGAGATGCCGGGCGCCACCAGCCGCTTGCGGATCTCGGTGATCGATTCGACCTCTTCGACCGGGATCGCCGTGCGGCCTGGCTTGAAGTCGAGCAGGTCGCGCAGCGTGACCGCGGGCAGCCGGCGCACGCCTTCGGCGTATTTCTTGTAGGTCGCGTAGGAATCGTTGGCCACCGCCGTCTGCAGCGTGTGGATAAGGTCGCCCTGCCAGCCATGCGCCTCGCCGTTGCGGCGATATTTGTAGAAGCCGCCGACCGGCAGCGCGATCACATCCTCCATCCAGGCGCGCTCGTGCAGCTTCAGCACCTTGCGCTGAATGCCGCTGAGACCGATGCCGGAGATGCGGCTGGTCATACCGGGGAAAAAGTCGGAGATCAGCGTGCGCGAGAGACCGACCGCCTCGAAATTGTAGCCGCCGCGGTAGGAGCTGATGACCGCGATGCCCATCTTCGACATGATCTTGAGCAGGCCCTCGTCCACCGCCTTTTGATAGCGGCGCAGCGCGTCCTTGAGCGAGACGCCGGGGAACAGGCCGCGGCGGTGGCGGTCGGCGATCGCCTCCTGCGCCAGATAGGCGTTGATCGTGGTCGCGCCGACGCCGATCAGCACGGCGAAATGATGCACGTCGAGACACTCGGCCGAGCGTATATTGAGCGAGGTGAAAGTGCGCAGCTGCTGGCGCACGAGATGCGTGTGCACGCCGCCGGCGGCGAGAATCATCGGCACCGGCACGCGGCTGCCGCCCATCGCCTTGTCGGAGAGGATGACGTGCACGCAGCCGCCGCGCACGCCGTCCTCGGCCTCGCGCTGAACGCGCCGCAGCGTATCGCGCAGCGCATGCTCGCCGCCCTGCGGGTCGAAGGTGCAGTCGATCTCGACCGCCGTCGCGCCCATATAGGCGCGCATCGCGTCGAACTCCTCGTTGAGCAACACCGGCGATTCGAGCTGCAGCAGCCGGCACTGGTTCTCGTCCTCGTCGAGGATGTTGCCGAGATTGCCGAGGCGCGTGCGCAGCGTCATCACCCGCTTCTCGCGCAGCGAGTCGATCGGCGGATTGGTGACCTGGCTGAAGTTCTGGCGGAAATAGTGATGGAGGCCGCGATACTGATCGGACAGCACGGCGAGCGGCGTGTCGTCGCCCATCGAGCCGACCGCCTCCTTGCTGTCCTCGACCATCGGATGGAGGATGAGCTCCAAGTCCTCCATGCTCCAGCCGACGGTCACTTGGCGCCGGCGCAATTCCTCGCGGCTGAACTCCGATCCGGCTTCGCTCGGCGCCTTGACCAGGCTGTCGATCACCGTGATCTGCTTCACCCATTTGCTGAACGGCCGCGAGGCGGTGAGCTGCGCAACCAGCTCGCCGGCGTGATAGAAGCGGCCGGCCTCGAGATCGACGCCGATCATCTGGCCCGGGCCGACGCGGCCCTTCTCCACCGCCGATGCCTCGTCGATCTTCACCATGCCGGTTTCCGAGCCGACGACGAGCAGCCCGTCGCCGGTGACGACGTAGCGGCAGGGGCGCAAGCCGTTGCGGTCCATGCCGGCGATCACCCAGCGGCCGTCGGTCGCTGCCATCGCCGCCGGGCCATCCCATGGCTCCATCACCGAGTTGCAGTACGAGAACATGTCGCGCTGCTCCGGCGGCACGCTCTTGTCGTAGGCAAAGGCCGGTGGAACCATCATCACCTTGACCATCGGCAGCGGCCGGCCGCCGCGCACGATGAGCTCAAAGACGTTGTCCATCTGCGCCGAGTCGGAGCCCGGCTGGATCACCGGCTTCAGATCGTCGATCGCCGCGGCGAACAGCTCGTGCGCCATGCGCGGCTCGTGGCTCTTCATCCAGTTGACGTTGCCGCGCAAGGTGTTGATCTCGCCGTTATGGGCGAGGACGCGGAACGGCTGCGCCAGTCGCCAGGTCGGAATCGTGTTGGTCGAGTAGCGCTGGTGATAGATGGCGAAGGCGGAGACGAAGCGTGGGTCGAGCAGATCGGGGTAGAAGGCCGAAAGCTGCTCGGCCAGGAACATCCCCTTGTAGATGAGCGAGCGGCAGGACAGCGAGCAGATGTAGAAATCGCCGATATTCTCGGCGAGCACCTGCTTCTCGATGCGGCGGCGGATGATGTAGAGGTCGCGCTCGAACGCCTCGTCCGGCAGGCGGCGCGTATTCGCCACCATGATCTGCTCGATCTCCGGCCGCGAGGCATTGGCCTTCTCGCCGCACACCGCGGTGCTCACCGGCACCTGGCGCCAGCCGAAGATGGTGTAGCCCATGCGCAGGATTTCGGTCTCGGTGATGCAGCGGCATCGCTCCTGCGCGTCGAGGTCGCTCTTCGGCAGGAACACCTGGCCGACGGCGATCGCGCCGGCGCCGGGCCTTTGCCCGGTGCGCTCGATATGGGCGCGGAAGAAGTCCTGCGGAATCTGCACGTGGATGCCGGCGCCATCGCCGGTCTTGCCGTCGGCGTCGACGGCGCCGCGGTGCCACACGGATTTGAGCGCGGCGATGCCGGCCTCGACCACGGCGCGGCGCGGCTTGCCGTCGATCGCGGCGACCAGGCCGACGCCGCAGGCGTCGTGCTCGTCGGCCGGGTCGTAGGCGTGGGCGTCGGTGAGCGTCTTGGCGTTGGCCGCGTAGTCGCGCAGGAACCGCATGCCGGCGTCCGTGGTGTCATCGCGCATGATTCAGCTCCCTTCAGTCCGCCGCCGCCGCGAAGCGGGAAGCGGCCTTGGCCTGCACGTGGCGGTGCATCGCCTCGGCGGCGTCGCGGCCGTCGCGCACCGCCCACACGACGAGCGAGGCGCCGCGCACGATGTCGCCGGCGGCGAACACGCCGTCCAGGCTGGTCATCATCGTCTTGTAGTCGATCTTGAGCGTGCCCCAGCGCGTCACCGCCAGCTCGGGCGCGCCGAACAGCGCCGGCACGTCCTCGGGATCGAAGCCGAGCGCCTTGATCACCAGATCGGCCGACTGGTCGAACTCCGAGCCGGGCACGGTTTCCGGCGCCTGGCGGCCGGTGGAGTCGGCGATGCCGAGCCGCATGCGATTGGTGCGCACGGCGATGACGACGTCGGCGCCCTTGGCCTTGCGGCGGGCGGCGGGCTTGCCGCCGATGAAGGCGAGCGGGCTGGCCAGCCATTCGAAGGCCACGCCCTCCTCCTCGGCGTGATAGACCTCGCGCGCCGAGCCCGGCATGTTGGCGCGGTCGCGGCGGTAGAGGCAGGTCACCGATTTCGCCTGCTGGCGCACAGCGGTGCGCACGCAATCCATCGCCGTGTCGCCGCCGCCGACGACAACCACATGCTTGCCTTCGGCATTGAGCGAGCCGTCGTCGAATTGCGGCACGGCGTCGCCAAGCCCCTTGCGGTTGCTGGCGGTCAGGAACTCCATCGCCTGGACGATGTTGGGCAGGCCGACGCCCGGCAGCTTGACGTCGCGCGCCTTGTAGACGCCGGTGGCGATCAGCACCGCGTCGTGTTGGGCGCGTAGATCCGCCAGGCTCGCGTCGCGGCCGAGCTCGAAGTTGAGGTGGTACTGGACGCCGCCATCGGCCAGCAGCCGCGCGCGCCGCGCCACGACCTCCTTCTCCAGCTTGAAATTGGGGATGCCGTAGACCATCAGCCCGCCGACGCGGTCATAGCGGTCGTAGACATGCACGGCGTAGCCCTTGCGCCGGAGCTGCTCGGCGGCGGCGAGCCCGGCTGGCCCGGCGCCGATGATGCCGATCGAGGCATCGAGTTCGCGCCGTGGCGTCGGCGGCTTGACCCAGCCGTTATCCCAGGCGGTGTCGGTGATATATTTCTCGACCGAGCCGATGGTGACGCTGTCGAAGCCCTTTTCGATGACGCAGTTGCCCTCGCACAGGCGGTCCTGCGGGCAGATACGGCCGCAAATCTCGGGGAAATTGTTGGTGGCCTGCGCCACCTCGTAGGCCTCCTCGAGGCGGCCCTCGGCGGTGAGCTTCAGCCAGTCGGGGATATTGTTCTGCAGCGGGCAGTGGATCTGGCAATAGGGAATGCCGCATTGCGAGCAGCGCGCCGCCTGCTCCGCCGCCCGCCCCTGGTCGAAACGGGCGAAAATCTCGCGGAAATCGCCCAGCCGCGCGGCCGGTGTCCGTTTGTCGGGCATCTGCTGGGCGGTGGTGACGAAGCCCAGCATTCTTTTCGCTGTCGCCATGTCGTTCCCTGTCCCGAAGCCGCCGC
The DNA here is from genome assembly GCA_016201015.1 of Pseudomonadota bacterium. Taxonomy (GTDB): domain Bacteria; phylum Pseudomonadota; class Alphaproteobacteria; order CACIAM-22H2; family CACIAM-22H2; genus JACQDQ01. Next base: position 5,620 of record JACQDQ010000243.1, read on the forward strand.
CGGCATGTCCCAAAAGCCGTTGCGGCGCTTGGAGTTAGGCACCGATTCGCGCGCCCGGCCAAGCGCTGAGGCGCAATTACGACAGACTTTATGCCCTAATTTTATGGAGATCGCAAGAGGATTCGCCATTCGTCGACCATTTTGCACTTCCTCAGATATATTTAGTTCCATTATGGTACTAACCTCTGGGAGACTACGGCCTCCTACACGCACCCCCCTGTTCCGTTTCGTCCGTTTCGTCCGA
>JACQDQ010000076.1 GCA_016201015.1 Pseudomonadota bacterium
TCGCCTTCGAAGTAGAGGACGGTGTCGACCATGTGCTCGAGGACGCGTGGGCCGGCGATCAGCCCCTCCTTGGTGACATGGCCGACCAGCAGCACGGTGATGCCGCGGCGCTTGGCGACGCGGATCAGCTCGCCGGCGCAGGCCCGCACCTGGGCGACCGTGCCCGGCGCCGAGTCGAGCGTGTCGATGTACATCGTCTGGATGGAGTCGATGACCGCGACATCGGGCCCGCCGGCCGCGTCGAGACTGGTCAGCACGTCGCGCAGATTGGTTGCCGCCGCGAGCGCGACCTCGGCTGCAGTCAAACGCAGCCGCTCGGCGCGCAGGCGCACCTGGTCGATCGCCTCCTCGCCGGAGATATAGGCGACCGTGACGCCGCTGCGCGCCGTGGCGGCGGCCGCTTGCAGCAGCAGCGTCGACTTGCCGATGCCCGGGTCGCCGCCGACCAGCACCGCCGAGCCTGCAATCAGGCCGCCGCCGCAGACGCGGTCGAACTCGGCGATGCCCGTCGTCCGCCGCGGCGGCGTGGGACTGGTGCCGGTCAAGCCGACGAATTCAAGCCTGCGGCCGCCCTTGGTGCCGGCGCCACGCGGTGCCACGTCGACGGGCGCCTCCTCGACGATCGAGTTCCAGGCACCGCACGCCTCGCATTTGCCCATCCATTTTCGATGGACGGCGCCGCACTCTTGGCAGACGTAACGGCTTTCGTGCTTGGCCATAGCCTCTCCGCCGTCACTCGGCGTTCGACAGGCAGTATCCCTCGCCGTGCAGCCAGCAGCTGTCGTCGGCTGCATGCGAATCGCGCCGCAGCGATTTTATGGCGGGATAGCCTCGCTTGGCGAATGCATCGTCGAGCGCCGTCTGTGCCTGCGCGTCGCGCGCGCCCGCGCAGGGAAAGATCCACACCATCCCGAGCGACCGCGCGGCGAAGCGCGTGCCCTTGCGTTGCGCCTCGAGTACGAAGCCGCCCAGCCGACCGCTGCGGCTGAGAGGCAGGGCCAGGCGGCCGCTGTCGGCAAGCGCATCGAGCCAGGCCGCCGGCGGGTGTGTGGCGCCGGCGCTGACGACGATCGCATCGAAGGCGTCGGGCGCGACGACGGCGGCGTCTCCCGCGGCGACCGTGACCCGATCCCAGGCGGCGAGATTCTCATGCGCGCGTTCGGCGAGTGCGGGATCGACCTCGATCGCGCTTACAGTGCCGGCGCTGCCGACGATCTCGGCGAGGATGGCGGTGTAGTAGCCGGTGCCGGCGCCGATATGCAGCACGCGCGATCCGGCCGCAACATCGAGCCGATCGAAAATCCGCGCCCAGAACGACGGCTCGCCGTTGTTGAGGCCGCGCGCCGGATCGATTGCGACCAGGATGTTGTGATAGACGTGTCGCGGGTCGGCGTCCGGGCTGTCCCAATAGCCGTCGGCGAAGTGGAAGAGCTTCCACGGGCCCGGCCCGAGGAAGCGCTCGCGCGGAACGGTCGCGAAGGCGCGCTCGACTGCGGCGCTCCGCAGACGGCAGACATAGCGCAGCTCCTCGGCATAGGCGCGCCGCGCGGCCGCGATGTCCCCGGCGCCGTTCGACCCGCTCACGCCCGCACCTGCATCTGGATCGGCCCCTCGGCGCGGCCGTGGATGAATTGGTCGACGAAGGGATTGGCGGAGCGGTCGATCGCGGCCACGGGGCCGCTCCAGATGATCTTGCCGTGATGGAGCATGGCGATGCGATGGGCGATCTTGCGCGCGCTCGCCATGTCGTGGGTGATCGACAGCGCGGTGGCGCCGAGTTCGTGCACGCATTTGACGATCAGATCGTTGATCACGTCTGACATGATCGGATCGAGGCCGGTGGTCGGCTCGTCGAAGAAGATGATCTCGGGCTTGGTGGCGATGGCGCGGGCGAGTGCGACGCGCTTCTTCATGCCGCCGGACAGCTCGGCCGGGTAAAGCGCCGCGACATCGGCACCGAGGCCGACCGCGGCGAGGTTTTCGAGAGCAATCCGCCTGGCGTCACCGCGGCTCACCCCCTGGGCGCGGATCAGACCGAAGCCGACATTCTCCCAGACCGTGAGCGAGTCGAACAGCGCCGCGCCCTGGAACAGCATGCCGAACTTGCGATTGACCTTCTCGCGCGTTTCGGTGTCGGCGCCGACGACCTCTTGGCCGTCGACCTTGATGCTGCCGGATTCCGGCGCGAGCAGCCCGAGGACGCATTTGAGCAGCACCGACTTCCCAGTGCCCGAGCCGCCGATGACGACGACCGACTCGCCCACCGCGACGTCGAGGTCGAGGCCGTCGAGCACGACCTTCGGTCCGAATGACTTGCCGAGGCCGTGGATCGAGATTTTCGGGTTGGCACTCATCGCGTGGCGAAGAAGATTTCGGTGATGCCGTAATTGAAGATGAGAATCAGGATTGAGGCCGAGACCACCGCGTCGGTGGTGGCGCGGCCGACGCCCTGCGCGCCGCCTTCGCTGTGGTAGCCGTGGTAGCAGCCCATGAGCGAGATGAGGAAGCCGAATGCCGCCGCCTTCACCAGGCCGGAGAATACATCCACGAACTCCAGATAGTCGAAGGTCCGTTTCAGATAGGCGGCGGGGTTGAAGTTGAGCTTATGGACGCCAACCAGGTAGCCGCCGAACACGCCGATGATGTCGGCGACGATGACGAGCAGCGGCAGCATGGTGAAGCCGGCAAGTAGGCGCGGCGCGATGAGATATTTGAACGGATTGGTCGACAGCGTGGTGAGCGCATCGATCTGCTCGGTGACGCGCATGGTGCCGATCTCGGCCGCCATCGACGCGCCGATGCGTCCGGCGACCATCAAACCGGCAATCACCGGCCCGAGTTCGCGCGTGACCGACAGCACGACGACGGTGGCGACCGACCCTTCGGCAGAGAACCGCGCGAATCCGGTGTAGCTCTGCAGCGCCAGCACCATGCCGGTAAACAGCGCGGTCAGGCCGACCACGGGCAGAGAGAAATAGCCGATATCGAGCATCTGCCGGGCGATGAGCTGCGGATACCAGGGCGGCCGCACGCAGTGCGAGAGCGACACGGCGGTGAACAGCGCGATGCGACCCGTCGCCTGCAGAAAGGCGATGAAGACGCGGCCGATCGCGGCGAGGAAGATCATGCCGCAGCGGCGCCGTTCGTGTAGACCCGGTGAAACCGGTCCCCCAGGCGCGTCAGCACCTCGTAGCCGATGGTATTGGCCAGCTCGGCGACCGCGTCGACCGGGAGGTGCGGGCCCATCAGCTCGACGGTCTCGCCGGTGCGCGCGGCCGGCGCCGCCGTCACGTCCAAGGTGATGAGGTCCATCGACACGCGACCGACGATCGGCACGCGGATATCTCCGTAGTAGGCGCAGCCGCGATTGCTGAGGGTGCGCAGCCAGCCGTCGGCATAGCCCGCGGCCACCGTGGCGATTCGAGTCCGGGTGGTGACGCGATGCGTCGCACCATAGCCAACGGTCTCCGGCGGGTCAATCTCGCGCACCTGCAGGATGCGCGCATGCAGCGCGGCGGTCTGCGCGACCGGATTCGGTCGGTCGGGCGTCGGATTGATGCCGTAGAGGGCGCAGCCGGGCCGCACGAGGTCGAAGTGATAGTCGTGGCCGAGAAAGATGCCGGAGGAGTTGGCGAAGCTGGCCTTCGCCGCGGGCCAGCGTGCGCGCTCGGCGGCAAACAGGCGGAGCTGGGCGGGATTCTTCGGATTGTCGCTCTCCTCGGAGCAGGCGAGGTGGCTCATCACGTAACGAAGGTCGATGCCATCGAGCCGGTGCGGATCGGCGGCTAGCCGCTGAGCATCTGCCGGCGCGAGGCCGAGGCGCGACATGCCGGTGTCGATGTGCAGCACCGCCGGCAACCGCCGTCCGTGCTGGCGCGCGGCGGCCGTCCACGCCTCGACCTGAGCCAGATCGTTGAGGACCGGGATCAGATCGCGGGCGGCAAACTCGGCATCCTCGCCGGCCAACACGCCGTTCAGGACATAGATTGCCTCGCCGGCGGCAAGCCCCCGCCGTATGGCAAGGCCCTCGCCGAGATGGGCGACGAAGAAGTCGCGACAGCCGGCGGCGGCGAGCGCCGGGGCGATCCGCACCGCGCCGAGTCCGTAGCCGTCGGCCTTGACCACGCCGGCGCAGGCCGCTCCCTGAAGGCGCGCGCGCAGGCTGCGGTAATTGGCGGCAATGGCGGCGAGATCGACGGTGAGGATGGTCGCCGAGGCGTGCGGCCCCGGCCCGCTATCGGGCGCCGTCATCGGGCTGCTGATTGGCATCGCCCAGGTCGTCGAACTTGGTGTAGGTGCCGTCGAAGAACAGCTTCACGCTGCCGACCGGCCCGTGGCGCTGCTTGCCGATGATCACCTCGGCGACATTGTGAATCTCTTCACCGCGCTCTTGCCACTTGGCATGGCGGTCGAGGTACTTCTCGTCGCTCTCGTCGGGCCGCCGCATCGGCTCGGCCCGCTCGTGGTAGTACTGCTCGCGATAGATGAACATGACCACGTCGGCGTCCTGCTCGATCGTGCCTGATTCGCGCAGGTCGGAGAGCAGAGGCCGCTTGTCCTCGCGTTGCTCGACGGCGCGGGAGAGCTGGGCGCAGGCCAGCACCGGCACGTTGAGCTCCTTGGCCAAGGCCTTGAGACCGCGGGTGATCGCCGAAATCTCGAGCACGCGGTTCTCCACCTTCATCCCGGCTGGCGCCGAGGCGAGCTGCAGGTAGTCGATGACGATGAGGCCGAGGCCGTGCGTGCGCATCAGGCGGCGCGCGCGCGTGCGAATCTGCGAGATCGATAGGGACGGGGTGTCATCGATGAATAGCGGCAGCTGCGCCAGGCGCTTCGACACCTCGACGAATTTCGGGAAATCCTCGCCACGCACGTCGCCGCGGCGGATCTTGTCGGAGGCGATCTCCGTCTGCTCCGAGAGCAGGCGGGTGGCGAGCTGCTCCGACGACATTTCGAGAGAGAAGAATGCGACCTTGGCGCCTTCAACCACTTCGACCGTGCCGTCCTCGGTCCTTTTCTCTTTGTAGGCGCCCGCCGCGTTGAAGGCGATGTTAGTGGCGAGGGCGGTCTTCCCCATCGACGGGCGGGCAGCGCAAATGACGAGATCGGAGGGGTGCAGGCCGCCCAGCATCTTGTCGAGGTCGATCAGGCCGGTGGTGACGCCGGTGACATGGCTGTCGCGCTTGTAGGCGGCCTGGGCGATGTCGATCGCCGCATTCAGCGCGCTGGCGAAGGCGCGAAAACCGCCTTCGCTGTCTCCTTGGGTGGCGAGATTGAACAGGCCTTGCTCGGCGGTCTCGATCTGCTCCCGCGCCCCGGTCTCGAGGTCGAAGCCGAAGGCGCGATTGACCACATCCTCGCCAAGCGCGATGAGTTCGCGGCGGAGATAGAGGTCGCGGATGGATTTGGCGTAGTCGACCGCGTTGATGATGGTGACGACGGCGCTGGTCAGGCGCGACAGATAGGCAGGGCCGCCGATCTCGGCGAGCGAGCCCGACGAATTTTCCGCCGTCGCCTGCTCGAAATAGTTTTTTAGCGTGATCGGGTTGGCGATCTGGCCGCGCTGGATCAGCTTGCCGCAGGCCTCGTAGATGCGGCCGTGGCGGTCGTCGGCGAAATGCTCCGGCAGCAGGATCTCGCTGACCTTGTCATAGGCCCTATTGTTGGCGAGAAGCGCACCGAGCAGCGCCATTTCCGCCTCGAAGTTGTGCGGCGGGATGCGCAGCGGCGCCGCGCCGTCATCACGGGTCTTGAGTGGAGCAACATTGGAGCGCGGGGCTGGCTCGGTCATGGGGTGCGTACGCTATGCTCTGCCGGCGAGCACAACAATCAAAATGCGACTCGACCGGTGACTAGCAATAATAACGGGGATAAGTAGGGCCGTCGCGTCGCGTGTCGCAGCGCGCGGGCGGCACGGGAGGGCCGCCCCTACGCGGGCAATGCGATCACGATAATTCCTGGGGCCGATCTCCTGATCGGCGCTTGCGGTCTAAGCCGCGAGATTGGCGCGGCCGGCGTTGGCGCGCTCCCACTCCAGGATGTAGTCGCGCGTCAGCGGCACCGCCGTTTGCTGTCGCGAGAGCTGCATCTGAAACACCATGTGGCCCTGGCGCCGGAAGGCGATCTCGCTGCCGGCGAGATAGAACTCCCACATGCGGCAGAAGCGCTCGTCGTAGATCGCTTTCACCTTGTCGCGGTTCTGCGCGAAGCGGCGGCGCCACTCGCGCAGGGTGTCGGCATAGTGCAGCCGCAGGATCTCGATGTCGGTGACGCACAAGCCGGTCTTTTCCACCGCCGCCAGCACCTCTGACAGCGCGGGTGAGTAGCCGCCGGGGAAAATGTACTTGCGGATCCATGGATTGGTCGTGCCGGGGCCGTCCGCGCGGCCGATCGAGTGCAGCACCGCGACGCCGTCCTCGGCCAGCAGATCGCGCAGCTTGGTGAAGAAGGCGCCATAGTGGTTGACGCCGACATGCTCGAACATGCCGACCGAGACGATACGATCGAACTTGCCATCCTGCTCGCGATAGTCGCGCAGATGGAACTTGACGCGATCGCCGAGCCCCGCAGCGGCGGCGCGATCGTTGGAAATCTTGAACTGCTCTTCCGACAGCGTGACGCCGGTCACCTGGCCGGCGCCCGTGCGCGCAAGATAGATGCCGAGCCCGCCCCAGCCCGAGCCGATGTCGAGCACCTTGCAGCCCGGCTGCAGCAGCAGCTTGGCTGCGATATGGCGCTTCTTGTTGTCCTGCGCGACGTCCAGCGTGTCGTTGCCGGACACGAAATAGGCGCAGGAATATTGACGGTCGGCGTCGAGGAACAGGTCGTAAAGCTGACCGGAAAGGTCGTAGTGATGGGCGGCGTTCGATCGCGCGCGGCGGATCGGATTGAACTGCTGGAACCGGCGCAGCACGATCCCCAGCCGGTACGGCAGGTCGAATTGCGGCCGCTGCTCGAGCTCGGCAAGATTGATCGCGCACAGATCGAGGAAATCGTAGATGTCGCCGTCCACGATCGTCAGCGATCCGTCCATGTAGGCTTCGCCGATATAGAGCCGCGCATCGGCGAATATGCGCCACCCGGCAGCGCGGTCGTGGATGCGGATCGTCACTGCCGGACCCGGCAGCTCCCCGAATACATGAGAGCTTCCGGCTGGATCGATCACGGTCAGCCGCCCCGTTCTGAAGACCTTCGAGAACAGATGGAGAAGCAGCCACATTTTGCCGCGCGCCCCGACTTTGTTCTTCGCCCCTGGAGGGTAAGGTTAGTCATAAATCTGCCAAAGTAAAGTGGGGTGTCGTCCAAACGGAAACGGCGCCCGGATGGGGGCGCCGCCGTTCCATGTCGGAAATCGCCGAGCAGCTCAGTCGGCGTCGTCTTTTGCCTTCGACTTGGCCTTGGCCTTCTTCTTCGGCTCGGAGGCCTTGGTCTCTTCGGTACTCTCGGCTGGAGCTGCCTTCTTCTTGGCGGCCTTCTTGGCCTTAGGCGCCGGCTCGGCGCCATCCGCACTCGGCGCGGCGGGTGCGGCCGCCGCTACGTCGGCAGCCTCGGCCTCCGGCGCGGCAGCCGGCGCCTTGCCGGCCGCCTGCAAGGCCGCGGCTTCTTCCGACTGGGCGACGTTGACAGCGACATCGAGGATCACTTCGGGGTGCAGAGCTACGCGCGTCTTGACGATGCCGAGCGCCTTGATCGGCTGATCGAGCAGGATCTGGCGGCGCTCGACGCCGAAGCCGGCGGCGGTTACGGCCACCGCGATGTCGCGCGTGCTGACCGAACCGTAGAGCTGGCCGGACTCGCCGGCCTGGCGGATGATGACGACGGACAGGCCCGCCATTTTCGCCGCCACCCCCTCGGCATCCCCGCGGCGCGTTAAATTCTGCGCCTCGAGCTGCGCGCGCTGTTTCTCGAAATAGGTCATGTTCTCCTTCGTCGCGCGCAATGCCTTCTTGAACGGCAGCAGGTAGTTGCGCGCGTAGCCGGGCTTGACGTTGACGATCTCGCCCATCTGCCCCAAGGACTCGATGCGTTCGAGCAGGATTACGTTCATGGATTCAACCTCCTCAACTCTGCGGTGGGCCGCCGCTGAAACGCTTGCGCAGATTGGCCCAGGGCTCGATTGCCCCGAGCAGCGCAACGAACAGGATCGGCCAGCCAAACAGGAAAATGAACACGTAGACCGCCGTCAGCCATAGCAGCCGGTTGCCCCAGCGGCGCGCGAAGGCATGGATGACCGCGAGGCCGGCAAAAGCGAAGGTGGCGCCGATGATCAAGATCAGATTGCGGCCGACGAAGCCGGCAAGTCCCGGCATCATCGCGCCGATGCCGCAGATCGCCGCCGCGCCGGGCAACCAGCCGGGCAGATCCAGCGTCGCGAGATCCGGAGACGGCCGTCGGTTGCGGCCGAAGCGCACGAGCAGGCCCTGGGCGAGGCTGCCGTTGATCGCGACCATGACCAGCCAGGAAGCTGCGACGACACCGGGAAAGAACTGCACGATCATATAGGCAGCGTGCTCGATCGGCATTCCCGGCGGGTCGTAGCGCCCCAATTCGCGCAGGCCTCGCTCGATCAGCTGACGCAGCATCCCTTCGAAGCCGCCACTGATCGGCGTCAGCGCCAGCGTCAAGGCGACGAAAGCCGCCGCCACCAGGCCGGCGAGCCAAGCGACCAATAGCCCCGACGGGTACCATTCGATGCCGCCGCGGCCATCGCCGCGCGACAGCAGCGCTTGCCGCGTCATGAATAGGACCGGCATCGCATTGGCGATGAGGTAGGTCGCGGCGAACATCAAGCCGCCGAACGTCGCCGCGATCACGGTGGCCGTCAGGCCGGCGATCAGTACGCCGCCGGTCCCCACCCATAGGCCGATGAGGAATAGCGGGAGCTGCGCCAGGTAGGCGAGAATGTAGGCCGCGATGGTGCCGGTGAGCAGCGACACGTACAGCAATACGCTCGCCACTCCAGCGCCGCCGGCCAACAGCGCAAAGCTCGACATGCGCGCAGGACCCCGCCCGTCCGGCCGTCAGGTGATGAGGTAGGGCAGCAGCGCGAGGTAGCGGGCGCGCTTGATCGCCTGGGAGAGTTCGCGTTGCTTCTTCGCCGACACGGCGGTGATGCGCGCCGGCACGATCTTGCCGCGCTCGGAAACGAAACGCTGCAACAGCCGCACATCCTTGTAGTCGATCTTCGGCGCTTCCGGTCCCGAGAACGGACAGGTCTTGCGTCGACGGAAGAACGGCCGGCGGCCGCCGAACGACCCTGGAGCGCTCATGTCGCATCTCCCGGCGTCCTGGCACGCGCTTCGCGCGGCTCCCGCGGCTCGCGTGGTTCTCGCGGCGGACGCCCGCCCTCGCCCTCGCCGCCGTCGCGCCGCCGGAACCCGCGATCCCGGTCGCGGTCGCGCTCACCGCGCTCCTCGCGTTTTTGCAGCATGGCCGACTGGCCTTCCTCGAGCTTCTCCACCTTGATCGACAGGTAGCGCAGGACATCTTCGTTGAGCCGCATGTTGCGCTCCATCTCTTGCAGCGCGGCGGGCGGCGCGTCGACGTTGAACAGGACGTAGTGACCCTTGCGGTTCTTGCGGATCCGATAGGAGAGGTTGCGCAAGCCCCAATACTCGCGCTTGGCGACGTTGCCGCCCTGCTCCTTGAGGATGTTGGCGAAATTGTCGGCCAGGCCCTCCACCTGGGTGGTGGACAAGTCCTGACGCACGATGAACACGTTCTCGTACAACGCCATGTCTTCTCCTTATGGCTATTGGCGGCCCGGCGCCGTCGAAGCGGCCGCCCGGGCCTAGCCGGACGAGGCCGGCAAGGAGTACCGACGGTGCGGTGGCGCCCGCAGCCCGCCGGCAAGCGAAGGCCGGGACTATACACAGTTCCAGCGGTGCCGCAAGCCGCGCGGCGGCGCCTCGGCGCGCCATGGCGAGCGCCGTCTAACGTATTGCACCATCATGAAGAATTATCGATGGTCGCGCACATTGCTTGACTCCGCAGGGGCGGGCGACTAGGTGTCGCCGGCTTTTGCCAGGTGAGAGGAGGCCGGCGGTTCGACTATGGCGCGCGCATTCGTGTTTCCTGGACAAGGTTCGCAGGCGGTGGGCATGGGGCGCGAACTCGCCGCGGCCTTTCCCGTGGCGCGCCAGGCCTTCGAAGAGATCGACGAGGCCCTCAAGCAGAAACTCTCGAAGCTGATATTCGACGGGCCGGAGGCGGAGTTGACCCTGACCGCCAACGCGCAGCCGGCGCTGATGGCGGTGAGCCTCGCGGTGATGCGCGTGCTCGAAGTCGACGTCAAGCTCGATCTGGCAAAGACTGTGAAATTCGTCGCCGGCCATTCGCTCGGCGAATATTCGGCGTTGGCGGCGGCGCGCGCGCTCGGCCTGGCCGATACCGCCCGGCTGCTGCGGCGGCGTGGCGAGGCGATGCAGAAGGCGGTGCCGGTGGGCGAGGGCGCCATGGCGGCGCTGCTCGGCCTCGATCTGCCGGCGGCCCAAGAGATCGCGAAGGAAGCTTCGGCGGCCGGCGTGTGCGCCGCCGCCAATGACAACGCGCCCGGCCAAGTGGTGGTGAGCGGCGCCAAGGCCGCGGTCGAGCGTGCCATCGAGATTGCCAAGACCAAGGGCGCGAAACGCGCGATCATGCTGCCGGTGAGCGCGCCGTTTCATTGCCCGCTGATGCAGCCGGCGGCCGAGGCGATGCAGGAAGCGCTGGCCGATGCCAAGATCGCACCTCCGCGCGTGCCGGTGATCGCCAACGTCACCGCGGCGCCGGTCAACGATCCGCAGACGATCCGCCGGTTGCTGTTCGAGCAGGTGACCGGCCTGGTGCGCTGGCGCGAGAGCGTCCTCTACATGCGCGATCAGGAGGTGGAGAGTCTGGTCGAGCTTGGCGCCGGCAAGGTGCTCTCCGGGCTGGCCCGCCGCATCGCGCCGGAACTGTCGGGCCTGTCGCTGCAGACGCCGGCCGATATCGATGCGTTCTTGAAGACGCTATGACGATGTTCGATCTCTCGGGTAAATGCGCCCTGGTCACCGGGGCCTCGGGCGGCATCGGCGGGGCGATCGCCCGCGCGCTGCATGCGCAAGGCGCGCATGTCGCGCTCGCCGGCACGCGCCGGGATGCGCTCGACGCGCTCGCCGGCGACCTCAAGGAGCGCGCCGCCGTCGTTGCCGGCAATCTCGCCGATGCGCCGGCGACCGAGGCGTTGTTTCGCGCGTCGGAGGCGGCACTGGGGCAAATCGACATCCTCGTCAACAAGGCCAAGTCAACTATGCCGCTGCGAAAGCCGGGATGATCGGCATGTCGAAGGCGCTGGCCGCCGAGGTCGCCTCGCGCGGCATCACCGTCAACTGCATCGCGCCGGGATTCATCGCCACGCCGATGACCGCCGCGCTGTCGGCCGAGCAGCAGGCGCGCCTGACGCAGGCCATCCCCGTGGGCAAGCTGGGCGCCCCGGCCGACGTCGCCGCCGCCGCGGTCTACTTGGCAAGCGAGGCGGCGGCCTATGTCACCGGTCAGACCTTGCACGTCAATGGCGGGATGGCGATGATATAGACGGATATTCGCCGGGCCGGCAGCGTCGCCGAGCCGGCTGGCCAAGGCGTTTCGTTTATGTTACCAAACGGCGCCTTTTTCGCCCGGCGCCGCGGCTTTGCATCAGGCGCGCGAGGTGGGCGGATCGCGGCGGAAGTCGTCCGATGCGCAACCAAAACGAAGATCAACCTGGACTACAGCGAAAGGTCAGAGCAGATGAGCGACGTCGCCGAACGGGTCAAGAAAATCGTGGTCGAGCATTTGGGCGTCGATGATGCCAAGGTGACGGAGAATGCCAGCTTCGTCGACGATCTGGGGGCGGACAGTCTGGACACGGTCGAGCTCGTCATGGCGTTCGAAGAGGAATTCGGCTGCGAAATCCCCGACGACGCCGCCGAGAAGATCACGACGGTGAAGGACGCGATCGCGTTTATCGAGAAGCAGAAATCGTGATGCCGGCCGCATCCGGGCCGCGGCCTGGAACGCGGCATCGATCGAGCCTGCGCATTCCGGTCAGCCCAAGGATCTTCGCCACGCGCGTCGGAGGTGGATCATGAGGCGTGTCGTCGTCACGGGATTGGGTATGGTCACGCCGCTGGGATGCGGCGTCAAGGCGACGTGGGACCGCCTGCTGGCCGGCGAGTCCGGCTTGCGCGGCATCCAGTCGTTCGACGTATCCGACCTGCCGGCCAAGGTGGCGGGCCAGGTGCCGCGCGGCGAGACTACCTCGGGCTCATTCAACGCCGACGACTGGGTGCCGCCCAAGGACCAGCGCAAGATGGATGAGTTCATCATCTTCGCGATCACGGCGGCGACGCAGGCGGTCGAGGATTCGGGCTGGAAGCCCGACAACGAAGAGGATCGCGAGCGCAGCGGCGTGATGATCGGCTCCGGGATCGGCGGGCTCAAGACCATCTATGACAACTCGCAGACGCTGATCGAACGGGGCCCGCGGCGCATCAGTCCGTTCTTCATTCCGTCGGCGCTGATCAATCTCGCCTCCGGGCACGTCTCGATCAAATACGGCTTCAAGGGTCCCAACCACTCGGCGGTGACTGCGTGCTCGACCGGCGCCCACGCGATCGGCGATGCGGCACGCCTGATCCAGCTCGACGATGCCGACGTGATGGTCGCCGGCGGAACGGAGGCGGCGGTGTGCCGCCTCGGCATGGCCGGCTTCGCCGCGGCGCGCGCATTGTCGACCGGCTTCAATGACACGCCGGCCAAGGCGTCGCGCCCCTGGGACAAGGACCGCGACGGCTTCGTCATGGGCGAAGGCGCCGGCGTCGTCGTGGTCGAGGAGTACGAGCACGC
>JACQDQ010000248.1 GCA_016201015.1 Pseudomonadota bacterium
GAACTTGTCCCAGCCGGCGGCGTTGTCGCCGTAGATCGTCAGGAAGGTGTTGAGCTGCATGTAGGCGGAGCCGGACTTGTCGACGGCGGCCGCGGAAATCTGGTTCTTGAAGCGAGCCTGCGCCAGGTCGGCCCACGTCCTTGGATACTCTTCGGGCTTCAGCTTCTTCGTGTTGACCATGAAGACATTGAGGATGCCGGTATATGGCAGCCACGCCTGGCTGCCTTTGAAGGCGTCGGCGATCATGTCGTATTCCTTCGGCGTGTAGGGCTCGAGCAGGTCGGTGTTGGCCTCGAGCAGCTCGGCGCCGATGCTCCAGATCACGTCGGCCTTGGGATTTGCCGCCTCGGCGCGCACGCGATTGATGATGTCGCCCGAGCCGGCTTTGACCACATCGGCCTTGATACCCGTCGCCTTCTCGAAATCGGGGATCAGCCGCTCCACGATATTGGCGGTGTGCGCGGTGTAGACGCTGACGCGCTGTTGCGCATGTGCCGAAGCGGCCAGCGTGGCGGCCAGCGCCGCGCCAAGCGCGATCGTTGCGATTCGAGATGTTGTCATAGCACCCTCCCCGTTCTTCCAAGCACATGAGGCGTTTTCTCGATGCGGCCTCGCTGTTCCTCAGTGCTTGTCACAATTCTGTAACATTCGTCCTGAACCTGCAACGTGCAAACCGTCATGGCGCGCCGTGATCGATTGACCGCAGATGCGCGAGGCGCGAATTTCGCTATGCATCCGGGCGGGTCGGACAACGAATTGTCGCTGGCTCAATCAAACGCAGATGCAACGAATACCCTCGCTCGGCCGGAACGTAGGGCAGTGCGCGGCGGATGCGCCCGGCGATTGTTTCCGGCGTTTCGACCGTCATGTCGGAAAGGTCGAGCACGCCAAGCAGGATGGTCTTGCTCGGCAACTTGGCGAGCACCGAACAATCGAGCTTGGACTGCGCCGTCTCGATCGAGATCTGCATCGCCTTCGACCCCTCGAACTCCGGCAGGAAGGAATAGCCGGCCGGCCGCTGGTGGATGATCGCCGCGTAGCCGAAGCAGATATGCACCGCCGTGGTCCCTGAGACGCCGTCGAGCGCCCGATTGAGCGCCTCGACGCCGAATTTCCTGGCCTTCTCGGGCCGCGCCTGCATATACGGCTCGTCGATCTGCATGCGGTCGAGCGCCGTGCCGGGGTTGTCGACGTCGACGCCCTCGAGCGCCGTCGCGAAGCGGTTCGAGTAGCTCTCGCGCCGCATTTCGCCGTCGGTGACGATATCGAGCCCGGCCTTTTCCTGAGCGCGGATCGCCAGCAGAGTCGCATCGTCCTGCGCCTGCTCCAGCCACTCCTCGCTCACCCGCCAGAGCTCCTTTGCCCGCACCCGCGGCGGAAACCGCCCGGCGAGCTTCTGGCGATCGATCAGCCATTCCGGCTGCGGGTAGCTCCCTACGAGAGTCGTCGGCAGCAGCTTGCTCACGGTGAGTCCTCCCTCGTCGTGGCCCGGCTTCGCGAGGTGGTCCGGGGCCAAGGTTAGTTCATGGGCTTGAGCGACGCCAAGCCGGACCGGTGGCGAGCCTTGTCGAATGTCATCCGGCTCACTTCATCAGCGACGGCAACCACAGCGATATCCACGGGAACGCGACGAGAATCACCAGCCGGACCAGATCGGCGACGATGAACGGCGTGACCCCCGTGACGACGGTTCGCAGCGACAGGTCCGGCACGACCGAGGCGATGACAAAGAGATTCATCCCGACCGGCGGCGTGATCAGGCCGATCTCGACGACGCAGACCACCAGGATGCCGAACCATATCGGGTCGAAGCCGAGCGATTTGATGATCGGGAAGAACAGCGGCAGCGTGATCAGCAGCATCGACAGGCTGTCGAGAAAGCAGCCGAGGATCAGGTAGATCACCAGAATGATTGTCAGCACGACATAGCGCGGCAGCTGCGCGTCGACGATCAGGTCGTTGAGAAGCCGCGGCAGCGTCGACGTTTCCAGGAAATACTGCAGGACCGACGTGCCGATGAAGATCAGGAAGATCATCGCCGTCGTATTGGCCGTCTCGCGCAGACTGTCGATGAACACCTTCCAGGTCAGGCGGCCGGCGAGGACGGTCAGCACGAAGGCGCCGAACGAGCCGACGGCGGCGCCCTCGGTCGGCGAAAACAGGCCGACATACATCCCGCCCATGACGACGACGAATAGGGCGAGGACCGGCGCCACCTGTTTGACCGTCGCCAGGCGCTGCGCCCAGCCGACGCGCTCTCCGGCCGGGCCGGCGCCGGGCCGATATCGCGCTACGAGATAGGCCGCGGCCATATAGCAGATCGTGGCCACGGCGCCGGGCAGAAATCCGGCCAGGAACATCCGACCGATCGATTGCTCGGTCAGCAATGCGTAGATGACCATGATGATGCTGGGCGGAATCATGATCCCGAGCGTTCCGCCCGCCGCCAGCGACCCGGCCGACAGACGATCATCGTAGCCATGCCGGCGCATTTCCGGAACGGCGACGCGGGCCATGGTCGCGGCGGTGGCAAGGCTCGAGCCGCAAATGGCGCCGAACAGCGCGCAGGCGCCGATCGTGGCCAAGGCCAGGCCGCCGCGCCAATGGCCGATCAAGGCATAGATCGCCCGGTAGAGCGACCGCGACAGACCGGCATGCGCCGCAAACACACCCATCAGGATGAACAGCGGGATCACCGACAGGCTGTAGGGAAAGATGGTCGAGAACGGCTGCGAGCCGAGCACGAAGGCCGTGGCATCCCAGCCGTTGATCAACGCGCCGCCGGCGATGCCGACCAGGCCCATGGCGATGCCGATGGGGACGCGCAATGCGATCAGCCCGAGCAGCGCGGCCATGCCCAAGGCGCCGATGGCGGCCGGAGACACGAGGCTCAGTGTCCGGGCTGGGATGGCGACGACGGCTCGACGCCGTCGCCGGAGAACAGGCTTGCCGCCGCCTGCACCGCGATCATGAGGCACGCGAGCGCCGAGAGTGCCAGCCCGGTGACGAGCGGCAGCCAGTAAAGACCGATCGGCAGACCCAGCGTCTGCGTCGAATCGCCGGCGCTGTGTTCGCGCCATCCCTGCTCCGCGCCGAAACGGGCGAGCAGCGCCAGCACGACCAAACCCATGACGGCCGCGGCGACCCGCAGAAGGCGCTGGACCGGCAGCGGCATGGATTTCGTGAACAGGTCGATGGACACATGCTCGTCGCTCAGAAACGCGGCCGGAATGGCGAGCGGCGCCGACCACATGACCATGAGCTGCATCAGGTCGACGATGCCCGGCACGTACATCCGGCCGATCGGCCGCAGGACGATGTCGACGATGGTCACCGCCACGCCGACCAGGAGCAGCGCCTGGGCCGTGTTGGCCAGACGCTGCGCCCACGCCTGCAGCCGTGCGACGGTCGCATTCATGGCGTCGAGCGGGCGGCGGTCTACTCGTATTTCGCGATCAGCCGCTGCATCTCGGCAAACACGGGACGCACGTCCTTCTGGCCCGCCTTTTCCTGGTCCGCGAGATATTTGTCGATCACCGGCGCCAGGTCCTTGCGCCATTGCGCGCGCGTTGCCGGCGCCACGGCGCCGATCTGCTGGCCGCGCTTGCGGGCCGTCTCCTTGGCCTCGTCGTCGGTGTCGGTCCACACCTTGGCCCAGCGTTGCGCCGTGAAATGCGCGGCCGAGACGTCGTCGATCACCTTCTTGACGTCGGCGGTCAGAGACTCATAGCGGCGCTGATTCATCACCGTGTATTGCGACACGACGTAGGCGTCGGCGTCGAGATGCTGCGCCAGGACTTCCTCCAGCTTGAACGCCCCGACCGGACCCCACGGCATGACGACGGCGTCGACGGTGCCCTTCTCGGCGTTCTCGTAGATCTGGGTCGGCGGCAGGCCGACCGGCGTCGCCCCGAGGAATTCGAGCATCGCGGTGATCGGCGGCGTCGGCGAGCGCACCCGCATGCCCTTGAGGTCGCTGAGGTCCTTGATCGGCTTGGTGCGCGAGTGGATGGAGCCGGCATTGGTGGAGGTCAGCGACAGCATGTGAACGCCGGGAAAATCCGCGGCGAGAAATTTATCGTACATCTCGCCCAATACCTTCGTCGCCGTCTCCGCCGAGCGCACGACGAACGGCAGCTCGATCAGCACGGTCCGTGGGTGGCGGTCGCGCGGCACGCCCGGCAGGGCCAGCGCGACGTCGACCGCGCCGGCGCGCACCTGGTCGAACTGCTTCGAAATATCGCCCAGCGCGCTGCCCGCCGCGTAGATGGTGAACTTCACCTTGCCGCCGGTCTTCGCCGCGATCTCGTCGGCCCACGGCTGCAGCACGCGGGTCTGGTTGAAATGCGACGACGGGAAGATATGCGAAATCTTCATCTCGATCGTCTGCGCCTGCGCGGCGCCCGCCAACGCCGCGAGCCCGAGCGCGGCGACCGCTCCCCTGCCGATCATCTTGCGCATGATGCTTCCTCCTTGAGGCCCTTTGTGTCGTTTCATACGGAGACGCCCCTGGCCTTCACGCGGGGCCCGCCTCCGAGTAGTCGAGCAATTTCGTCTTGTACTCGCTGCGTTGCAGCGTGCCGTTCGGCAACAACATGATTTCGGCGGTGAAAAGCAGCGCGGAACGCACCGCATCGGCGATGGCGCCGGCGAGCGCCGCGTCGGGCACCGCGCCGTCGACCAGCTCGACGGCGATCCTGAGCGGCGGGTCCTGCTTGACGCCGCGCTTCGACGGCCGCACGGCGATATACCCGTTCACCGCCGGCCGGAAGCGGTTGACCACCTCGCGGACCGCCGATGGAAACACGTTTACGCCACGCACGATCAGCATGTCATCGGTGCGGCCGATGCAGCGCACGCGGAGCGCGCTGCGGCCGCACGCGCAGGGCGACGTCCATACCCGAACATGGTCGCGGCTGCGGAAGCGCAACATCGGCGCTGCCTGGCGCCGCAGATGCGTATAGACCAGCTCGCCGGTGGCGTCGTCTTCCAGCGGAACCGGGCGGCCGCTGTCGGGATCGATCAGCTCGACATGCGCGAAGCCGGCGCCGCTGAAATGCATGCCGGACTGCGCCACGCATTCGCCCCACAGCGAGGCGGCGACATCGCCCAGCCCCATCGCCTCGTAGATTTTGGCGCCATAGGTCTCTTCCAGTTTCCGGCGCATATCGGCCTCGCCGCCGCCGGGCTCGCCGGCGACCAGGATCCGCTGCAGCCCGGACTGGCGCACGTCGAAGCCGTGGCCGCGCGCCCATTCGGCGATATAGGCGGCATAGGATGGGGTGCACGCCAGCGCCTGCGGCTTCAGCAAGCGCAAAGCGGTGACTAAACGCTCGGTGTTGCCGGTGCCGATCGGAATATGCGTGACGCCGATATTCTGAAACGACTCAAGCGCCAGTCCCGCGACGAACGGCCCGGCATTGTAGGTGGTGATCAAGCCGTCGCCGGCGCCGAGGCCGGAGCGGGCGTAGGAACGCGAGCCGATCGTGATCCAATCGACCACGTCGCCGCGCGTCAGCGGGATATAGCTCGGCACGCCGGTTGTCCCGCTGGTCGAGAAGACGCGCATGACCGCGGAACGGTCGGCCGCGAGATGCCGGCCGAAGGGCGGCAGATCGTGCTGGCTCTGGCGAAGCTCGTCTTTCGTGGTGAAGGGCAGTGCCGCGATCGCGTCGAGTCCGCCGGCCGCGTCGGCCGCGGCAATGCCAGCTTCCGCCAATTTCGCCCGGTAAAAATCCGAACGCTCGAGCAGATAGCGCAGTTGCACCCGATAGGCGGCGTCGTCCGCCGCGCGCTGCGCACCCGCATCTGGTGTCGTGTCGCTGAAGGGATGGGCGATCGTCATCATTTATTTTTCGGCGCCGTCCCGGTGTAGGCGATCGCCTCTTCCGCCTTGGCGGCGAGGAAGAAGCCGATCGGTGCCGTGCGCTCTTCCGCCAGATGGCCGATCAAGCCGGCCGTGCGCGCCAGAATCGGTATCCCCTTGATTGCCTCCTCGGGAAAATCGAGATCGAGAAGGATGGCGGCGATCGCGCCCGACACGTTTAGGACCAACGGCTTGCCCCACACCGCCGCCGCCGCCGTGCGGAGCCGGAGCAGCAGGTCGATATGTGCGCCGACGATGCCGCGCGCCTCGGCCAATGCCAGCAGCCGCTCCGTGCGCGGATCGACCGGACGATGCAGCGGGTGGCCGAAACCCGGGAGCTTCTCGCCCTTGGCATGGACCCCGCGCACAAGTTCGAGCACGATCTTGTCGCGCTCGGCCGGCGGCTTCCCGGCGGTCGCGGCGGCGGCGTGGGTGAGCAGCGCGGCGCACAGTTCCGAGGTCCCGACCACGACCGTGCC